>PATJ01000011.1 GCA_002713545.1 Acidimicrobiaceae bacterium | reverse complement strand
TCCTCGTTTGACCATGATCTATTTCCAGAACGGCTTCTTCTCCCTTCATACACTTGACATCGAATGGTGTCGCATGTTTTCGCGTATGCATAACGTTTTTCGGCCAGTGCGTAAGACCGCGCTGCTACCGATTGGACCTCTAGCGCTGCTATTCCAGCTCCACCTCCCATGTCGCCCCATTCGGGTGGCATTTCACGTGGGACCACTGAACGAAGATATTGTTCGATTGGCAACCAATTAACAGTTCTTTGGTTTCCTTCAGCTCTGGCTGCTCTTATTTCTCCCCGATACCACGTGGCTTTGTTTGAACCTTCGCAAACTTGAAGTGTCCAATCAAGGTCAGCCTCGGTTGTATCAAGTACCTGAAATACTGAACCTGGCTGGGGAACTGTCGTGGTTGGTGGCGTTGTTGTCGTTGGCGGAATTGTCGTTGTGCTGGTAGTAGTTGAAGGTGTCTCACCAGGCAAAGTCGTAGTGGTCGTGGTGGTCGTAGTTGTTGTCGTAGTCGTCGTGGTTGTGGCGCCTGGAGGTGCCATGTGTGCCGCTCTTATTCTTACTATGGGACTTGAAACATAAATTCCTGTGTTGGTAAACGGTCCGGAGCATGATTGTCCTGTGGCTATTCGGTAACGGTCAGAGTTTCCTTCAAGAGTTACCTGCACTGCTTTACCATTTATCTGGGTCCAATTGCCAGCCTCTCCTGCAATTGCTAGGAGAGCGCTTTCGACATAAACCGTTGTTGGTTTCCCATCATGGCTAAGCAATCTGACACCTATTTCATCATTAGCTACTGTTCCAGCCGTAGTCCCACCGTAGTAATGGTTAAGTATTTGGTCTCTCCCCCATCCTTCATCAATGGCGTATCCAAGAGATCCATACTGGCCCATACCTCTTCCATGTCCCCAACCTCTTCCGTTTACTACTACCGGGCCGTAGTCAGTTGAATATTGGGGGGATCCTGCTGTTCCATATACCCCAGGAATAATCAACTCTTGGCCTACTGAAAGATAATTTTCGTTAGATAGGCCGTTTGCAGAAACTATTGATGAAACTTTGACGCCGTAGGTGTCGGCAATTTCTGAGAGGGTATCTCCGAACTGGACATTGATTCTTATTGGCGGAAGTGTCGTTGCAGGTGGAGCACCAGTTCCTGGTATTCGTATTTTTTGACCGATATATATTGCATCTGGTTTTGTTATACCATTTTCGTTCATTAATACGGAAAGTCCAACGCCGTATTTTGAAGCTATTTCAGAAAGAGTGTCTCCGGAGACCACAGTGACAATAACTGGCCCTGCAGGCTGTAAAGGCCCAGATACACCAGGCACTTTTAATTCTTGACCTTCAAAAATTGAATTTGCATTCGTAATGCCGTTGGCTTCCATCAATGAATTTACTGAAACACCGTAATCTTCAGCTATTTCCGAAAGACTGTCACCCCATTCAACTGTAACTATTACAGAAGCTGTGCTCACCGTTTGGCTTACGCCTGGGATTATTAATTCTTGCCCCATGAATAGAAGATCAGGATTATTTATTCCATTCGCATTCATTATTGATTGAGTTGACACACCGTATTCGAGCGCTATTAATGACAAACTGTCACCTGCTTCAACCGTCACTCGTATATCAGCATTTACCGCTGGAATTGAAGCCATAGATGCGGTAAATAGTGCCATAACTGCAAGCAGAGCCCTGAATTTATGACGTTGTTTTGATATAACGTCCTTCTCTTTTTCAAAATTTTCTAGATCTTCTGAAATCATGCTCAGGTTGCCTTGCTATCCGCACTTCGGATTGTAGAAGCAAGAACACTCGCACTAGTGGAGGCTTTTAATATTTACGCTTTGTTTACCCTCTGGGTTTTAAAACTTTTAATGATAAAAAAGCCTAAAAACAGCGCTGTAATAAAGACAGTAAAAATCAGTGCGACCTCTACTCGCAAGAAGAGATCATCCCCAAAAGAAATTGTGACGGGAAAAGTGGCTATGCCAAAGATCCATGCTGTTGCCGAAAGCCCTTGCCGGTGAAATGCCAGCAAACCTTGAGTGACTGATAATGCATACATGAGCCCGATACTGGAAATAGCTAAAAGAAGCATGTTTTGGTTCGAAACCTCATATTCAGAACCGAAAGCGATTCGTGTTAGCCACTGACCAGAAACTGCCATCAGCAAGATGAAACAGACTCCAAATATTGTTACAAAACTGAGAAGTCGCATTAATTCATTTTTAAATTTCTCATACTCCTCGGAGGCAACTAGGTGGGAAAGTCTTGGAAGAAGTGCAGCCTGAATGGCTTGAAAGAAAAACAAGGGGATCCTTGCTATTAGCAGCGCGTTAAGAAACTTTCCTGGTTCTTCTTTTTGGCTTGTTTCAGCTAGGAGCTCTACGGCTAATGGGCTAACATTTAAAACAAGCGCTGTTGCAAGTGATGCCAGTAAAAGCACTCCTAAAGGTCTTGAAATTTCTCTTGCTCTAACAGGCTCCCCGTGCCTAATCAGATCATTTTGCCCAAGAAGGGCAAATAAAATTCCGATGAAAGGTGATAAACCTAAAGCTAATCCATACATCCAAACTTCGCCTGCGGCAAAAATTGCCAGNACTCCAGTCGCTATTAAGCGACCTAAGCCTTCCCCTACTAAATATTGTGCATAGTTTTTGAAGCGCCCTGCTCCGGCTAGAACACCTTTTACCAAATGAGCTAAACCTAAACCTACAACTACCAATATGATCGCTATCAGCAAACTACTTTCACTGCTAAAGATGCTTTCAATAAGCCATGAATTAAAAACTAAGGCAAAACCAACTAGTAAAAGGGTTACCGAACCTCCAATAATTGCTGCCGCTTTAACGACAGGGACTATCTCTCTACCGGAACGGCTTGCGATGCTACGCGCAGTTTGTTGTTCTAAAGGTTGAAAAATCCCTGGCCCAAGGAGGAAACTCAAAGCCCAGAGCATGCCTAGAGGTGTGTACATTTCAGCTCCGAGATCTCTTGAGGCAACAGAAATAAAGATGTAAGCGGAGACCCCGTTAATCAGAAGTCCCGTACCTACTGTTGTCGTTCCAAAAGGAAGTCTGTCGAAAAATTTCAAATGTTTTCTTTTTCTAGGTCTGATTTGTTAATAACTTCAACGCCCAATTCCCTGGTAAGTGAAACCTTTGTCTTCCCATTCTTTTGGATTGAACACATTTCGCGTATCGATCAAATTTAGATCTGCTAAGCGATCCATGACATCATTAGGGCCGATAGTTTCATATTCTTTCCAATCAGTCAGAAGAACGACTGCATTCGCATTCTCACAAGCTTCAAATGGTTCTTTTGAAATAGTTACTTGTGTGGGAATCCCTTCTTTATGTTGCTCCACAGTTGGATCATGTGCCTTAATTGCGGCACCTTCTTCGTGGAGTCTTTTTATTACAGCTAACGAAGGTGAATCTCTTAAGTCATCTGTTCCGGCTTTAAATGTAAGTCCCCATACTGCGATTGTTTTTCCTTTTAATTCACCTCCTACAACAGTGCGGATTTTTTGCACAACGCGATCAAACTGTTCTTCATTGACCGCTACTGCGGTGTCGAGAAAGCGAAAATTGTAACCTGCCTGCCCGGCCATATGTATGAGTGATTTTGTGTCTTTAGGAAAACAACTACCTCCCCAACCAGGTCCGGGACTCATGTATTTTTCACCGATTCTAGAGTCAGAACCAATTCCTTTTATTACATCACTGATGTCAGCACCAACACCTTCACAAACTGCAGCTATTGAATTAATGAAAGAAAGTTTGGTTACCAGAAATGCGTTAGCGGTGTATTTAATTGTCTCAGCTGAAATTGGGTCGGTTATTAGAAGTGGGGCTTCAATTTTTTCGTACAGTTCCGCAACGACTTGAGCCGCATCCGGATTTTCTGAACCGATAATTATTCTTTCGGGTCTCAGGAAATCATTTACTGCTGTGCCTTCTCTGAGGAACTCAGGATTTGAAACCACTGCTACATCTGGCCTATTAAGACTCTNNATTACCTTTTCAGCTGACCCTACAGGGACTGTCGACTTATTTACTAAAATCGAATCCTGAGGTAAAATCTGGGCTATTGATCTAACTGCGGAATCAACCATGGAAATGTCTGTGGTCCCGTCTGACCTTTGAGGTGTCGGCACGCAAAGAAAAATTACTTCACATCCAGAAACTGCCTCTTCAGGGATGCTAGTAAAAGAAAGTTTGTTCTCTTCTAATCCTTCTCTTACGAGCGTTTCAAGACCTTTTTCTACAATAGGTATTTGTCCACTTGAAAGTTCGTCAATTTTTTCTTTGTTGATGTCGTAACAAATAACTTCGTGTCCAAGATGAGCAAAACATGCTCCTGCCGTTAAACCCACATAGCCTGTTCCAACTATTGCAATCTTTGACATTTATGAACTTTCTAACAGTAAGGGTCATATCGTACGACCGTAATAAACAAAACTCAAAATTTTCTGCTAGTCAACTGACTATCTTTAGTTGCATCAGGTGTCGGGGGGTTGAGATGGGCTTATTTGGCATGTTGCTTCATTTCCTTCGAGTTGGATCTGATCGCGATTCTTCCAAGTGATCTGATTATTAGGGTCTTGATCAATTTTGTACTCGTGGAATGACATTTCTAGAGCGTCAAAAACAATTAGTCTTCCTGAAAGTCCTTTCCCCATCTCTAGGATTAGTTTTATCGTTTCTAATGCTTGAATAGTTCCCACTATCCCCGGCAACACTCCCAGCACCCCAGCCTCTGTGCAATTCGGGACTGAATCACTTTGTGGTGGTTCAGGAAAAATATCCCTATAGGTTGGTCCATTTTTTGGTTCAAAGACTGTTACTTGACCTTCATGTTGAAATATTGATCCNTGCACGACAGGCGTCCCTGTTTTCACTGACGCGTCATTGATTANATATCTAGTTGGGAAGTTGTCGGTTCCGTCAACCACCACGTCGTAATCTTGGATTATTCCAATCGCATTGTCTTCGTTTAAACGCGTGTTATATGTGATGATGTTTACGTCAGGATTNAGAGCTGAAAGGGNTTTTTCAGCTGAATCGACTTTGTTTTCTCCTAGTGTTTCTGTTTTGTGCAGGATTTGCCGTTGAAGATTCGACTCTTCAACAGTGTCCATGTCAACAACGCCTATTGTTCCTATTCCTGCTGCAGCAAGGTATAACGCTGCTGGTGAACCGAGACCACCTGCACCTATTATTACGACTCTTGAGTCCAAAAGTTTTTGTTGCCCTTTTTCTCCAATTTCGGGGAGTGATATGTGCCTTGCNTAACGGTTGCGTTGGTCTGGCTTTAAGATTTGNGGTGATNNGCAACTTCGTCCTTGTTGTTTCCANAGGTTGAAGCCACCATCCATCGACACCACGTTCGTGTAACCAATTTCGCTTAGTGTGACCGCAGCGAATGCTGACCTTACACCTCCGGCGCACATCGCGATGATTGGTTGATCATGATCGGGTATGTGCTCCTCTATTGTCTCTTCGATTTNTCCTTGTGGTATCAAAATAGANTCCGGTATTACTCCTTCGTTATACTCTTCGACTTCTCGAACGTCTAGAACAACCCACCCTTGTGCAATAAGAGTCTCTGACCCTGAGGGATCTGTTTCCTCAATCATGCTTTTTGCCTGNGCTAGGAGTTCTTGNAACGTTGACATTATGAAATTCTATGAATCTTGTCGATATTTGGCACTTTAGTTTTTATAAAGTGAGACTATTTGCGGCAAAACTTTGCTTATTTCACCGTTTACGACAATTTCAGCTAGATGATCCATCACAGTCGACTCGCCATTTACTATCACTGTTTTAGCACCGTTATTTACTGCTGTGGGAACCATCTCAGCTACGGGAAAAACTTGAAGGCTGGTGCCAACTGCTAGTAGAAGATCACATGACAGAGATGCATCAAACATTCTGTCTATATCTCCAGGAAAAAGATTCTGACCGAAACTAACTGTTGCCGATTTGAGTAACCCACCGCATGAACAATGTGGGTCANCGTCACCTTCTCGNACTCTTTGAAGGACTACCTCAATANCGTCGCGCCAGTCGCATTCAAGACACATTGCTTCTTTCACTGTGCCGTGTATTTCAACCACTCGTTTAGGATCGTTTCCNGCCATTTGATGGAGACCGTCAACGTTCTGTGTTACGAGCATTTGCAGGAGTCCTCTTTTTTCGAGGTGCACTAGAGCCGAATGCCCTTCATTAGGGGCAACATTTGGCCAAAGCTCGCCCGATGACCTCAAGGCCCANTTTCTTTTACGTATTTCGGGATCTGCCCTGTAGTGGTGAATATTTGATGCTTTTTCNGCTTCAGGATTTTTTGTCCATATNCCNTTCGGTCCCCGGAAATCGGGTATTCCNCTGTCAGTTGATATTCCGGCTCCAGTTAAAACAGTTATTTTACTTGCTTGATCTATTAGGTCTTTTGCTNGCTCTAAAGGTCCGGTCATTCTTNCTAATGTCTTTTATTCAGATTTTGGAGATTCAAAAGATTGAATTAGTTGGATGAGAGTNCTGACTCCAAAACCNGTGCCACCTTCNACATTTTCCGCACTGTCTTTATCAGCTCTAGCTGGTCCAGCTATATCCAGGTGAGCCCATGGNATTCCTTCAGGGACAAACTCTGAAAGAATAAGTCCAGCAGTTAGAGCACCACCATAACCTCCTGCACTTATATTTTTCATGTCTGCGATGGGCGACTTATAAAGTTCCTTATATTCATCTGGGAGTGGAAGTTGCCAGATTTTCTCTCCAGCGTCTTCAGCNGCTTTCTCAACTTGATTCAGGAAAGAATTGTTTTTACCCATTAATCCAGCGATGTCGGAGCCAAGTGCAACTACGCAAGCGCCTGTTAATGTCGCCAGATCGACTATTGCATCTGGGTTAGTTTCACTCGCTAGGGAAAGTGCATCTGCGAGTATCAGCCGCCCTTCTGCATCGGTGTTTATCACTTCAATCGTTTTGCCATTTCTGATTTTCAACACATCACCGGGTCTTGTCGCATCTCCTCCGAGCATGTTGTCAGTCATAGGCAAATATCCCTTAACTCTTATTTGGGGNGATAANGAAGAAAGTGCGGACATTGCTCCNATTACAGCTGCCGCTCCTCCCATATCTGTTTTCATTTCAGACATGCCTTGCCATGGTTTAATTGAAAGACCGCCGGAATCAAAAGTAATCCCTTTGCCTACTANGGCTAAGGTTGCTTTTGCTTTGCCTTTTGGCCTATAGGTCAATTCAACAAATCTCGGTGGNTGATCNGAACCTCGATTCACTCCGAGGAGNCCTCCNAAGCCTGCTTTTTTTATAGCGGTCTCNTCCATCACCTTTNCTGTGAGGCCTTTTTCTTTTGCCATACGTACAACTTTGCGGGCAAANACTTGAGGGGTNAGGCTTCCGCCAGGTTCGTTTACCAAATCGCGGGCCAATACAACCCCTTCAACAACAGCAGTTGCTTTCAAAATTGCTGAGTNAGCTGNAGCAGATGTGCTGCCNGCAAGTACCACTTTTTTTAGAACTTCNTCTTCTTTATTTTTTGTTGAGGATGACTTGTAATCAAATTTNTAAAGCGATAATGCCATTCCTTCAACCACTGACTGGATAGCTTGATTGGTTTCAATTTCAGATTTTGAAACCAGATCTGTAGCAACCGAAGCGTGTCGGCGAGTCGCTCTTGCAAGTGCCGCTGCTGCCGTTCTTAATTTAGTTNGGCTGATTTCAGCTGATTCCCCTAGGCCTACAGCTGCGATAAGTTTGTTACCTTCTGGAAGTATTTGGACCTGTCCCAATTCACCTTTGAAACCAAGTTTTTTTAGTTCTGTCGANTTAAAGCATGCTGGCAGACTGCTTAATTCATTCGACTTAATTCCGTAAGCAACTACTGCTGTATTTGATGGCAGACGTCTGGCGGTTGTAAAGGTTATTGTCATGTTTTCTCCTAGCTAGATTTTATTTTTCAGATACTGGAACTGATTTAGTGGTTACAGATTGACCTTCTTGCCATCGTGCTGCGCTCCAAAGAAAATCTGAAAGCCGATTTAGATACGGAACTACATGTGAATCTTTCAAATCAAGCCCGACTGCTGATCTTTCGGCGCGACGGCACACAGTTCTTGCTACATCCAGTCTTGCTGCCACTTCTTCTTCACCTGGAACTACGAATTCTTTTGGTGCTTCAAATTTTTCGCTAAATTCATCTATTAGGTCTTCAAGACCTTTGACAGCTTCTTTAGTTAAGCGGCTGTTTTCATCGAGTTTGTCTATTTTTTCTGGGTTGCAAGCTANCTCCGCCATTGCTATCCAAAGCTCGCGCTCAATTCTTACCAAGACATTTGAAAGTTCTTCACCCGCNGCGGCTCTTGCTAAACCGATAAAAGCCTGCGTCTCGTCTACATCTCCGTATACCTCTGGCTGCGAGTCATTCTTTGAAACACGACCTCCATATAGAAGATCAGTGGAGCCATCATCTCCTCGTCTTGTATATACCTTCATTCGGTAATCCTAGCTGGACCAAACACCTAGACCCTCGAGCAGATTTCTATTTTAAGCAAGTGTTGCCCGTGCAACTAGATCCATTCCGAATCCTGTAAGTATTGCTAAATACAGTAATCCAGTTGCTGCCATGACTGCAGAGTATTGTCTTTCCTTTAGTGCTGCACGTGTTACAAACACCAAGATGATTGTCATAACTGTGCAGGCAATCCAGAACCAACCCAACAAGCCTCCATACCCATCGTCGATGTTTCCATTAATAACTGAGATCATTCCGGTGGGGTATAAAAGTACAGCTAATTCAAATGGCCAGATTATCCCTGTTAACCTGACTAGTTCCAGAAGAGGAGATCTAACTAGTCCAGGTTGAACCAGATACCAATGGCCTAGAAGCATTGCGTCACTCACAACTCCAAGAAAAATTGCACCTATAAGAATTCGCGCTATTGCAAGAGCCGGTGGGCCTCCTGCGTCTAGTGCTGCAACTACTAAAGCAGCTATACCGAGTATCGGCGCGACNAAATCGAGATTTAAATTNAGATTTTTTTCTTCATTTTTTCTATTTAAAAAAGAAATTAATAGTGGTATTGCTGTAGCTATAACTATTCCAGTGGTTATTATTTCGCGCGCTAATACTGTTTTGGTTAATAACCCAACTGCGAGTGCTCCGATCAACATAATGATGTATGTGGAGCGCAGTAACCATCCGTAGCCTATGCCTACCTTGCGGTGACGACATGTGACCCACAGGAAGAGGAGACCGCCGACTGACCATTGCAAAAGAACGGTAGATGCATCAAGGCGAATCATTTGTTTTTAGCAGTTGTCTGNGGAAACTAACTNTGTACGCTCAATGCTGACTTGCGTGCTGCCTGTAGATTCTAGGGCTTGTCGGGCGTGGTAACTGGATCGTGTTAGAGGACTAGCTTCAACATGTGAAATTCCAAGATTTTCGCCTAGTTCCTTCCANCTTTTGAATGTACTGGGATTTACCCATTCTTTTATGGGAAGGTGATTTGGTGATGGTCTGAGGTACTGTCCGATTGTTACGATGTCACAGCCAATCGCCGCCAAGTCCACTAGGCATTTNTCTATTTCTGATTCTCGTTCACCCAAACCGACAATTAAGGATGTTTTAGTTATGAGATTCGCTTCTTTAGCTCTCGCCAAAACTGCGAGACTTCTTGCGTAACTTGCTGAAGGTCGCACTTTCCGCTGAAGTCTCGGGACTGTCTCAATGTTGTGATTCAAAACATCAGGACTCATTTCAAAAATAGTTCCTAAAGATTCTGGATCGCCTTTGCAATCTGGTATCAGAACCTCAATTTTTGTGTCTGGGTTAGTTTTTCTAATCAGACTGATTGTCTTGGCGAAATGCTCTGCTCCTCCGTCTTTTATGTCGTCTCTAGCGACTGCTGTTATAACAGCATGTTTTAATCCCATTTCTGAAACTGCCGCAGCTACTCTTTCCGGTTCGTCAAGATCAAGTGGGTTTGGTTTTCTGGTGTCTACTAGACAAAAACCGCAAGCGCGTGTACATCTTTCCCCACCGATCATGAAGGTTGCGGTGCCGTCATTCCAACAGTCAAAAATATTCGGACATCCTGCCTCTTCACAAACGGTAACTAATTGTTTTTCTTTCATTAGATGTTTTAAACGTCTATATTCTGGACCTGTATCTAATTTCACTTTCATCCAGTCTGGTTTTCGACTGGTATCTATTTCTTTAAAGTCTCTGTCTATTTGCAACAACTGCGTCTCAGTATTTGTCGCATTCTCCCATGAAACATCTGCTCTACTAGCTTCTCCAGAACTCCACAATCTTTCAGCTTTTACAGATACGAAATCAACAACTTCTTTCATANTTGCATGTATTCCTTCTTTTTCCAGAGAAGTCACNCCNTATTCTGTTATCCCGCANGGGATTATGTGGTCATAAAAAGTCATGTCGGTTTTAACGTTAAGTGCAAAACCATGCATCGTTCTGGCTNTATTTAATCTCACTCCTATTGCCGCTATCTTTCGAGGATTCAAACCATCAGGGTTCACCCATACCCCNGGATATCTTTTGATTCTTCCAACATCTTGAATNCCAAAATGTTGGCATGTTTCTATAAGGAGACTTTCAATAGTGTGCACGTAATCAGCTGTATCAGCCATACCGCCTCCACGTTTACCATCCANTTTCAGCAACGGGTAACCGACCAATTGGCCNGGCCCATGAAAAGTTATGTCTCCACCCCTGTTTGCTTTTTCGAATTCAGCTCCAATTTTTTCAGGTTCTATCTTGAGATTCTCTAATGAGGCCCTTATACCCATTGTGTAAACAGGATGGTGTTCAAGTAATAAAAGATAATTACCTTGTTCAAATCTGTTAATTGCGTGCTGCAATGCTAGGGCGTCGCGATAACGAACTTTTCCCATCCATCTTATTTGAAGTTCTTTTTCTCCTGAAAGCGTGCCGGATTCTGCCATTTTTTATCCGTGGAGAGATCGACCTGTTAATGACATCACAGTTTCACCAAAGAGTTCACTTAATGTGGGATGAGCTTGGATGTGTGTAGCTATTTCGTCAACAGTGGCTTCTAAATTAACGGCTAGATAGGCCTGTCCGAGTTGTTCCGTAACCCACGGTCCTGCCATGTGAACTCCTAAGATTCGGCCTGCTTTGCCTTCGTCATCTGCTTCCGCTACTACTTTTACTAGCCCTTCAGTTTCTCCGATTATCATCGCTCTTCCATTTCCCGAATATCGATGTTTTGAAACAACTACTTTATAGCCAGCAGACTTTGCAGATTCTTCGGTTAAGCCAGCGAAAGCAACTTCAGGGTCACAGTAAATACACCATGGCACAGTTGTTGGATCAATTGCTACTGGTGATTCACCTAAAATTTCTTTTACTACAAAAATNCCTTCGGCAAAACCCACATGAGCTAACTGAGGACTATTTATGACATCTCCTGCAGCCCAGACTCCCTTTTCNTTGGTTTGAAGCCTTTNATCAACNTCAATNAAACCTTTTTCGTCTACAACTATTTCCGTACCGTCTAATCCTGCCGCTTGACCGTTTGGTTTTCGTCCCACAGAAACAATAATTAAATCGACTTCTAATTGATTTTTTTCTTCCCCGACTGACCAGCTAACCATTTTTTTACTGTCAGTTTCTTCGTGTCCATCAACTTCCGCTCCGGTGTGGATATCGATTCCTTTTTTTACAAAAGCGCGTCTTACCAGAGTAGATACATCTTTATCGCACCCTGGAAGTATTTCGTCNAGCCCTTCTAGCAAGGTAACTGAGGAGCCTAGGTCATTGAGAAGCGAAGCGAATTCGCAACCGATGGCGCCACCTCCAATTACTGCAACTCGATCAGGTATCTCTTCAATNGACAGAAATTCGTCGCTGGTCACTATAAATTTTTNGTCTATNTCGAATCCTTTAATAGTTCGNGGTGTCGATCCGGTTGCCAGGAGAACATTTTCTCCCTGAACTGTTTCGGTTCCTTCGCTGGTTTTAATTTCTACTTTTTTGTCGGTGCCAAGAGAACCTTTNCCAGAGTAAATTGTTACTTCTCGTCCTGTTAATAATGAATTTAGGCCNTTGAAAAGTTGATCTATGACTGTTTGTTTTCGCTTTTGACTTATTGACAGGTCAATGCTTGGCTCTTCGGTTGTTATTATTCCGAAATCTTGAGCTTGACGTACAGATCTGAGCACTGAAGCNGTTTCTAGAAGNTCTTTTGCTGGTATGCAACCGACATGAAGGCAGGTTCCCCCAACTTTGTTTTCCTCGATTAGAGCTACGCTTAACCCCGCCGCTGAGCCATAAAGTGCTGCGGCATATCCGGCAGGACCGCCCCCAATTACAACGAGATCATATTTTTTAGTCATTTATAAGTTTCTTGGTTTTCAAATTNTTCACTTTTTTTATTATATTTCCTATGCCAAAAGCACTTGAATAGCGAAAGCTAAAAGAATTGCCAGTCCGCAAAAAAGTGCTGAAATGATTAAACGCCTTGTGCTCACTTATTTTGACGGTATCCAACATAGTGTTATTCCGTGCGCTGTTTTCGTTTGATATTAGGTGTGNCCTTATTCACTTCGAAAAATAAAAATTCGTGGCAAGCTTATTGATGCGAAAAATATATGTTCTTTCAGCTTTCCTATTATTCGCAGTTTCCTGNAGCCCTGATGAAAACCCCCTAACACTTAGTGAACCAACAACAACACTAAGTGAACCAACAACAACACTAAGTGAACCAACAACAACACTAAGTGAACCAACAACAACACTNAGTGAACCAACAAAAACTACGCCACCAAGTACAAGCACAACAAAAGTCACCGAGCTGGAATCGACAACTACAGTTGCGGAAGTTGCCATGCCTCAAGAACTTGACTTTGTTGCTGTAACAACAGATGGTGACAGCATTGAAGGCTCTGAGCTATGGCTAACTAGAAATGCTCATGGGTTAACAGGCGAATTGTCTGACGCAAAAAATGAATTTGATCAGAACATAGTTTTCTGGTTTTGGGCGCCAAATTGACTTACCTGCCGTAGAGAGGCTCCAACGGTCGTTGAAGCGAATAACTCTGTGAAAGTTGTGGGAGTTGCAGCAAGTATTAATAACCCTGAACTTTCTGAAAAAAGAGTTTCAGAATGGGGTCTTAATTTTACAAACATTGCAGATAACGGCGAAGTTTGGAGAAAATTTGGAGTTATCAGTCAACCCGCTTTCGCCGTTGTGAATTCAAATGGCAATGTTGTAACGCATATGGGGCATTTGAATTTGGAGGGAATTTTTTCTTTAGTAGATGAAGCCAATTCTATTTCTTGAACAAAATTTCAACATGCACGCTATGAAAGGGGCTCAAATACTATCGAGCCGCCTAAAGCGAATCGACTAGTTCAACTTTTTTAGTGATTGTTAAATCCGTTATCAGATTTGCTTGAAGCTGGCCTCGGGAATAGGTCCAGATTTCGCCTCCAACTACGAGGGAACGTTCAATAGGGATCATAAATGCTGGTTTTGCATCTGGGGGTGCCCCTAGTTCAGAGTGTGCAATACGTCCGAACTCTTGCAAGTCTCCGTTTTGTACTTTTAGCATGACCGCCTCTGCTTTATCGTTCATCCAATCACTAATGGGTAGAACCACGATTCTTTCTGATGGCCACCACAAAAAAGCATGATGATCCCACTCAACTGAACTTCTCCCACTTCCGGGCGACCAGGTAGTAACTACTTTTGGATCATCTAAATTCTCAACGTTATAAAGAGCTGCTTTCGTTCCTGTTGTCACTCCTTCTTGAGTTGCTTCTTGTCCCACTCCTAAGATCAAATTTTCTTCTATTGGGTGAAGGTAACCGCTGTAGCCAGTGATCTTTAACTCGCCTCGTACTTTTGGTGCTTTGGGTTCCGTTAAATCAAGTGTGTAAAAAGGATCGGTTTGCCGAAAAGTCACTACGTAACCAAGGTTTCCGATGAATCTTACTGCAAATATTCTTTCACCTTTACCCATTCCTCCAACTTGTCCAACCTCTGTCAGACCTTCATCACTTATTTCTATAACAGTGACGACTGACTCATTTGATTCATCGAAACCCCATGGAGTTCCTGTTGTTGTAGCTACTCTTAAGTTTCCATCATGTTCTGACATAGCGAATTGATTAAGCAAATGACCTTTTACATTTATTGATGCTTTGTACTCGGTTTTCTCTCCGGACCTCATTGTGAATTGGTGTATAGAAGTTGAATATTCTTCCTCTACATTCTGAGAATTCTCTTCGAAAAAGGGGGTTATTTCCGGATAATCAGTTGTCGAGATGTAGAGATTTTCTGGACTTGCATATACTGTTTCTCCGTCTGTCAGAACTGATGTTGCGACTGGGGCTTTCATGCCAGAAGCCAAATCAAGGTCTAAAACAGAAAGAGAGTTAAACCCTGAGAATTTTGTTGGGTGTGAAACTTTTTCACAGCTGACTAATTGGCCCCGCAACACATTGCCTTCTTTATTTTCATAGGTGTAGGAAGGCACCCAGTTCTCAATTGTCGTTTCAACTATTGCTTGTTTATTTGTCTTTAAGGCGATTTCTTCTGCTGATCGACCTTGAGGATTAACAAAAGGAAGGTTAGATGGTGGCGAGGAGACAACTATTCTGGCGATGTTGTTAACCATTCTGGCGTTTACGTAGCTTCCTTCAATGACCATGCTAGCTACCTGGGTTGGCTGTGTCGGATCCGTGATATCCACTTCAACAATGGTCATATGCGGCTCCCAACTGCCTTCGGGAAGTATTCGTGCCGTTAGTGGAGACAACGAATACAGGTCAGTTTGTGCCATTATCCAAACTCTTTCGCCTGCAAGAAACATTTCACTTCCCCATCCGAGACCTTCAAGACGCAAAGATCCTATGGGCTGAGGGGCGTTGGATTTCGGATCAACTATTTGCAAGGTGTTATTTTCCAATACAGAAATTATTTTCCCATTAGTTTTTATAAAATCTGGTTCGTCAATTCCTACTTCCTGAACATTTGTTTCTGAGAAGTCAGGTCCAGGAGTCATTCTCATTGCCGCTCCCGATTCTTCAAAAGCAAAAGAATCTAATGCCATTGGCATTATTGGTCCCCAACCCATTCCCTCAAGTCCGTAAGGTCCGACCCTTTCTAGAGCTTCGTCTTGAAAGTACCTGAGTAATTCGTCGCATGCTTTGAACGGAATTAAGCCACTTGTCAGTTCCATTGTCGCGACATTGACTGTCGCTTTCGTGACTGTTGTTAAGTTCGTGCTTTCTGGGGAATTTGCTGAAGAAGCATAGTTTTCGGTTGCATCTAAGGAGTAGCCAGATGTACTGAGGCTGCTGGTTTCATTTGCGCAATTAGTTGCAAGCAAGCCCAGAAAGACTAGAAGAGTTAAAATTTTCATTTGAATTTGTTCTATTTGTATTTTTAGACACTAATAGAAGGTAGCCAGGCTGGTCTATCTTGTTGATATTTGTGAATTATTTCTTTATGTTTCATTGTGATTCCGATGTCGTCTAGACCTTTCAAGAATCTCTCTTGAACTGCTTCCTC
>PATJ01000010.1 GCA_002713545.1 Acidimicrobiaceae bacterium | reverse complement strand
ACACCACCACCTTTTCCATCTGATCTGAAGCAATCAGGTAAACCGCAGAGATCCAAAAGCCAGTCAAGCATATGGGTTTCGAGTTCCGTAGCAGCTGGGCTAGTTGACCAGAGCATGCCATTAATGCCGAATCCGGCTGAAAGTAGTTCTCCTAATATTGCTGGTGCTGAAGAATTACAAGAGAAGTAACCAAAGAAACCTGGATGTTGCCAGTGAGTGATAGCCGGCGCAATAAGGCTATTTACGTCATCTAATAGATCAGTGAAAGGTTCAGGTGCTTCAGGGGCTCTTTCTGGTAACGATGCTCTTACATCGCCTGGCCTTACATCAGGAGTAACTGGTCGTTCTTCTAGATGCTCAATGTAATCGGCAATCCAATCAATCGTCGAATGGCCCATTTCTCTGAACTCATCCGAAGTGAAATGTTTTGGAGGTTTTGTTGTCACTAAAATTTATTCCCTTCTTTAGATTCTTCTTTAGGAAATCTTCCATAATTGTCCGATAATCCTAAGGAAAGGGTCAAAAGTTGGCGAATCATCAAAGCAGTTGCTCCCCAGACAGTATCACCCTCGAGTTCAAAGAATGTAATAGAAACCCAGCCATTAGGAAGTTCCCACTCTTCTTCGCGCCAAACTTCATCTAAGAGAAGTTCAGTCATTGGTACATGTATTACTTTTTCAACTTCGGAGGTATTGGGGTCCAGATCCGGTCTTCCAGAAAGAATCGTTACGAATGGATGTATAAGACTTCTACTCCCTACTGTAACTATCGGGTCTAATCTGCCAAGAGGTTTTAGTTCTTCCGTTTGAATTCCGATTTCTTCATTAGATTCGCGGCATGCAGTTGCCCATAAATCATAGTCAGAATCTTCAACACGGCCTCCGGGGAAAGAAACCTCATGTCTATGGGAGTTGAGGTTTGGTGACCGTCTAGTAAGTATTAGATGCGGGTCATGCTCATCATAAATAGCTACAAGTACTGCAGCATCTCGCTCTTCGCCTGTTGGTATTCTGCCTCTGATACCAGAAGGCACACGGTTTGTTAATGCTTTTATGACTTGGACAATTTCAATTTTTCTATTTTGAGATTCGAACCACGGTGAAGATTCCCCTAAACGCCATGACTTTGGACGTGGAATGACTTGTATTCCACCACGCTGTCTTTTTTGTGGTTCCATCAATCAAGACTACCTTCGCTATAAAACACTTCTGGCCGGGCGTAAGCCCGGCCAGAAATAAAACAGTGATAAAAACTGTTACATCATGCCGCCCATGCCGCCCATACCACCCATGGGATCCATTCCACCACCAGGCATTGCTGGTTCTGGCTCTGGCTTATCAGCAACTAAGGCTTCAGTTGTTAATAAAAGTGCTGCGATTGAAGCAGCATTCTGCAATGCGGCTCGAGTAACTTTCGCTGGATCAATCACTCCAGCCTCAACTAGATCAACTAATTCTCCAGTTGCCGCATTCAAGCCTGTGGAGCCCGAAGCCATTTCGATTTCTCTGACCTTAACAGCGCCTTCAAAGCCAGCATTGTCGGCTATAAGTCGTGCTGGAGCTTCAAGAGAAACGTGAACAATTCTTGCTCCTGTTTCTTCGTCTCCTTCAAGGTCACCTATTACAGACTCAATGGCTGAACGTGCACGAAGTAAAGCCGTGCCGCCTCCAGCGACAACTCCTTCTTCTATGGCTGCGCGCGTTGCTGAAAGAGCGTCTTCTATCCTGTGCTTTTTTTCTTTAAGCTCTACTTCAGTTGCAGCCCCAACCTGAACAACTGCTACACCGCCAGCTAATTTAGCCAAGCGTTCTTGCAGTTTTTCTTTGTCCCAATCGGAATCTGTCTCATCAATTTCGCGTTTAATCTGAGCGATTCTTCCTTCTACAGCTGAGGCTTCACCTGCGCCCTCGATAATCGTTGTGTCATCTTTATTGATTACAACTTTTCTAGCAGTACCTAGCATGTCAAGACTTACGCCTTCTATCTTTAAGCCAACTTCCTCGCTTACGACCTGTCCTCCAGTAAGAACAGCCATGTCTTCCAACATTGCTTTACGTCTCTCACCAAANCCAGGAGCTTTGACTGCTACAGAATTAAAGGTTCCACGAATCTTGTTAACTACAAGAGTCGCTAATGCTTCACCTTCTACATCTTCAGCGATGATCAAAAGGGTCTTTCCAGTTTGCATAACTTTTTCAAGTAGAGGAAGCAAATCTTGCACAGAAGAAATCTTCCCTTGGTTGAACAGCAAATAAGGATCTTCCAAAATAGCTTCTTGTCTTTCTGGATCAGTTACGAAATATGGTGAAAGATAACCTTTATCGAACTGCATACCTTCAACGAAATCAAGATCCATACCAAAGGTGTTTGACTCTTCTACGGTTACAACACCGTCTTTGCCTACCTTATCAATTGCTTCAGCTATGACTTCTCCTATAGCTGCGTCAGCAGCTGAAATAGCTGCGACGTTTGCAATCTGATCTTTTGAGTCATCGACTCGAACTGACTGATCAGCTATNGCGTCTACCGCTGCAGATACTGCCTTTTCAATACCCTTTTTTAAACTCATTGGGTTGGCTCCTGCAGCAACATTTCTTAAGCCTTCGCGAACAAGGGCTTGCGCTAGAACGGTAGCTGTAGTCGTACCGTCCCCTGCTATATCATTCGTCTTAGTTGCAACTTCTTTTACTAGCTGAGCACCCATATTCTCAAAGCTGTCCTCAAGTTCAACTTCTCTAGCAATGGATACTCCATCATTGGTAATGGTGGGTGCACCGAATTTTTTATCGAGAACTACATTTCGTCCTCTCGGCCCAAGTGTTACTTTTACGGCATCAGCTAATTTGTTGACACCCGCCTCAAGACCACGGCGGGCCTCTTCATCAAACTTTAAAATTTTTGACATTTTTTGACCTACTTCACAACCGCAAGAACGTCGCGAGCGTTAAGAATCAAAAGATCCTCACCCTCTGCGGCTATCTCGGTTCCGCCATATTTGCTGTAAACAACTGTGTCACCTACACCAACATCCATTGGTATTAGTTCACCGCTTTGTTCGCTGCGTCTGCCAGGCCCTATTGCTAGCACTTCACCAGTTTGTGGTTTTTCCTTAGCTGTATCAGGTATTACAAGACCACTTGCAGTAGTCTCTTCTGATTCGCCAGGGCGGACCACAATACGATCCTCAAGAGGCTGAAGGTTCATAGAAAACTCCGATTCTTTGTTTCTTAGAAATGCCAAAACTTATTAATTTTACAACAATTCTTTTTGGCACTCTCTTTATTCGACTGCTAACGATACGGCTAAAATGTGTGTAATTCCAACATTTTTAATNTGTTTATAACGCAAAATTCACCTGTTTATGCGCGAAACTTGTGTATTAGCCTTAAACCAAGCCTAAATTCGGGTCTACACCGGTATTTAACGGGCTAGGACCCATTTTTTTAAGCCTCCAGTATCCCGCTGCTGCGACCATGGCAGCGTTATCTGTNCACATNGCTCTTGAAGGAAGACATCCTTTTACCCCTGTTGAATCGCAAACTTCCATAAATCTCTCACGCAAACGCGAATTTGCTGCTACACCACCGCCAAGACATGCTGCTTCAACTCCCGTCGATTCAAGCGCCCATTTAAGTTTAGTAACTAATGCATCTACGACTGCTTCTTGAAAAGATGCCACAACATCTTCTGTAGCAGCATCAGGATTTGAGCGAACATGATTTACTACAGCTGTTTTTAGGCCACTAAAAGAAAANGCAAACCTTCTATCATCAGGCAAAGTCGCTGGATTTTCTTGCACCAAAGAACGTGGATATTGAAAGGCTGATCTATTCCCTTCCAAAGATAAATTGTCGATGGCTGGACCGCCCGGATAACCAAGACCTAAATATCTGGCTACTTTGTCAAAAGCCTCTCCAGCGGCGTCATCGAGTGTTGAACCCAACACACGATATTTTCCTTGTTCTTCCATTAAGACAAGTAATGTGTGACCTCCAGAAACGAGTAAAAAAACAAGCGGTAATTGAAGATCNGGATCTTCTAAAAAAGACGCATACAAATGTGCCTCTAGATGATTAACTGCAATAAATGGGACATCCCAGACCATGGCTAGAGCTTTAGCTGCGCTGACTCCAACTAATAATGATCCAACAAGACCTGGACCCGATGTTGCTGCAACTGCTTCAATTTCATCCCCCTCTACTCCCGAAGCGACTAGAGCTTCTGCAACTACTGGAACTATCAAATCAACATGTGCCCTACTAGCTATTTCAGGCACCACACCGCCGAATCTTTCATGTAATTGAACCTGGCTACTTACTATCGAAGAACGTATCAATTTAGATGATTCCACCACTGCTGCCGCTGTTTCATCGCACGAAGTTTCAATACCCAATATAAGATCAGTCATTTTTTACCCCTTTGAGNAAAAACTTTCTATTAGTTTTTTCAATAATTTCTTGGACTCTCTCATCAAAAAGATCACTTAACCACATAATCAAAGCATCTTCACTTGTATCACTGTAATAATTTGGCCGAACCCCCGCGGGGGCGAAACCAAACTTTTCATACAAACTTTGCGCTTTTAAATTACCAACTCTTACCTCAAGAGTAATTGCTACGAGATTTAGAGAAATTGCTGAAATGCAAAGATCAGCTAATAATAAACTCCCTAATCCGANGCCCTGACTAGCGGGATCTACTGCCATCGTACTTATATGTCCTTCGTCATGAATTCGCATCAAACCAGAGTGCCCTGTTACTATTCCTGCTTTCTCTATTACTCGATGCAAACACTTTTCAGAACATAGTTGTTGGCGTAAAAAACTGGGAGACCATGTAGTCGAAAAAACTGAATCGTCAATTGATAATATTTTTCCAACATCATCTTCGACAGCGTCTCTTATTTCTATTTCCCCAGTCATGACGCTCATTTAGAATCGTTTCTACTTGACCAATTAATTTCTGCATCAGGTTTACGCAAATAAATGGGTTCTAGGTCCCAGGGTTGAATGAACTCTTCACGCATTGCACGAGCATGAGCAAGTTGAACCATTGCTCTTGCGCTGGGATGAGCCAATCCTTGTTCTGCTAGTTCCACTCTTCCAAGACCCTCGAAAAACTCCGCGTAACGAAGTGCCCCATCACCCACTAATAAACTTGGCTCATCAAAGGTTTGTATTTCTGCAGCCAAGTCTTCTGCAGTGCAAACATTTGCNTCACGCACTCTTTGGATACCTCCTGGAACTCGGCGAAATAGAGCAGTGAATAGCTCTCCTCGTCTTGCATCCATCGCAGACACAATTAACCGACTTGTCCATCTGGCTGGAAAAGCAAGTAAGTCTAAACTTGAAATACCAATTACTGGCAAGGTCAAAGCATGTGCCATAGAGATTGCTGTCGCTATACCCACTCTCAATCCTGTAAACAGACCCGGTCCGACATCAACCGCAATAGCACCAAGCTCAGAAAAATGGATTCCAGCTTGTTCTCTAATAAACGCTATTTGNGGGGAAATGCTTTCCGCATGTCTTCCACCTATACCAGTGTGTGCTGATGCGAGCACACCTTCGTGACCACCAATTGCACAACCCGCTTGAGAGCTCGCAGTTTCAATAGCAAGAATCAACATCGTTACCCTCTACTTTCCTTGGAGAAAGAAGACACAAGACTAACTAATTCAGATTCTCTCCCTACCCATTGCTGCCCTATAAGCCTAAACTCAATAGTTCGCTCATCTAAACTCTCACCAAGGCTCAAACTAATTTCCAAATAACCCTCTGTTAAAACTGAAGAAATCACATTTCCCCATTCAATGACAGTCAAAGAATTGCTATCTATTAACTCCGATAGGCCTAATTCTTCAACTTCTTGAAAATGCTCTAACCGGTAAACATCAAGGTGATTTAGAGTAAGTTCTCCCTCGTATTTATTGGCAAGAGTNAAAGTTGGAGAAGTAACAGGATGTTCAACCCCTAAACCCAAACCCAAACCTTGAGTAAAAGCGGTTTTCCCAGCACCTAAATCGCCTGATAAAACAACGACGTCGCCTGCCTGAAAAACTTTTGATAATAAGGAAGCTAGACTGCGTGTTTCTTCAACTGAGAATGTTTTCCCCGAAACAGCAGGTATAAGATTTACCCCTTCTTCAACCATTGATTATTTCCTTTGCTTTGCGTAAATCAGCTCGCATATTTTCGATTACACCTGCTCTTCCTCTAAGGGCTGCAGCAGGATGAAAAGTAGGAATCAAAGTAAAGCCCAAATATTGATACAATTTCCCACGCAATTCTGTTATTCCAATTTTTGTGTCTAGAAGAAGTCTGGTAGCAAAATTTCCAAGAGTGACTATAACTTTCGGTTCGATTATCTCTAATTGTTTTTTAAGATAGGGGCTACACGCCTCTACTTCCTCTGCTTTAGGATCTCTGTTTTCAGGTGGTCGACATTTCACAACGTTAGAGATATAACACAATGAGCGATCTATATTCATTTCTTCTAATAAAAGAGTGTCTAAAAGTTTTCCTGAACGACCAACAAAAGGTACTCCCAAACGGTCTTCTTCTGCTCCTGGACCTTCACCAATNAGCATTAGATCTGCANTNACAGAACCTGTTCCAAAAACAGGTTGCTTCCTATCTGCAGCTAAAGAGCACTTTGTACACTCTGAAACCTCTTTTGAAACAAGATTTAATGTTTTAGACACAACAAAAGACTATCTACTTAAAATCACTACAAACTGTGATTAAACACAGGCTTGACGAATAGCTTTCTCGGTTACAAACACACTCAAAGTTCTTGCAATATCAAATTTTCGGGAATCAGCGTCTAATTGTTTTGTAGACACTGCCACTACAGCATCTCCATCCATTCGTGTGTGAGCTGGAAAAATAGAGCGTGCGATACCATCGTGACTTGATTGAGACAGAAGATAACATTCAGACTTTGTGAGAGATAAATTTGTCATAACAACTCCAAGTGTCGTATTCATCAATTCAGNTGTTTCTGTGGTTTCTCTTTCTTTAGATAATTTAAGGTTCTCTTTAATAAANGACTCAGAAATTTTTTCGTCAAGAACATCACCCGCCGCGTTCACGGCAAACAAAGAACAAACAATCACACCTTCAACTTCTGCTGAAGCAATTCCGATACCTCCATAACTTAAACTCTCTTTACCGCGCCAATTTCCAGTAGTTGCTCCAGCGCCTGCACCAATCCTGCCTGTATCTATTTCATTGTTTTCACCGTCCAAACAAGCAATTCTTCCTTCATCNGCTCCAGGACGGATAGACGAACTTCCTACTCCTAAGTCATATAAAGACATCCCTACAACTATCGGCACGGGACCTTGTGTNGTAGGGAAACCAATACCTGATTCTTCCAAAAATTCAACGACACCAATAGCAGACGAAAGACCAAATGCAGAACCGCCTGATATCACTACTGCATCGATATTCTCAACCGTTCGTTCAGGAGCAAGCAATTCAAACTCTCGGGTAGCAGGTGCCCCTCCTCTGACTTCACCAGAAGCAACGACACTCTTGGGAAATCTGATAACCGTGCAACCTGTTTCAGCCTCTTTATCAGTCCAATGGCCTATTTTTATCTCTTCAAATGGAAACTTCATTAAATCGACGGTACATGCCATTTGATTTACTCAGCTAATTCAAAACCTACCGCTAACAATTTCTTCTAATCTGTCGTCATAAAGTTTGATCACATCCGTCCAGTCGAAACGTCTCATTGCTTCCGCTAGACCTGCAACGTTTTTTTTCCAACTTCCTACATCTTTTAAAACTTCTCGTAAACGATCTGTCATTCCCCCATCCAAGTAAAAGGCAAAATTATGCCACTGTTCTGGCACAACTTCTGGATAACTGAGACGCTTTGGCAAAACAGGTACGGCTCCCGCAGATAATGCCTCAACCACAGAAATACCGAAAAACTCATGCATTGACGAACTGACTACAACATCTGTTTTAGATAGCAAAGATATGTACTCACTNCGAGGTAAATAACCTGAACTGACTAGAAATTTNCTTAGTTTTCCGAATTGTGACTTTATTGCTTCAAAATCTTTAGGGGAATTCTCCCCAGTTACTGCAAACCTAAATTGAATACCTTCTTCAGCAAGTTTTGTTAAAGATCCAATAAAAGCTTCAGGATTCTTGTCATATTCCCACCGATGATTCCACAAAATCAAAGGAGGCTTCTCAACGCTGTCTGCGCATGCTATTTCTGATAATTCAACTCCTACCGGCACTACATGGATTTTCTCTATAACTTGCTCTAGCCGATGAGAGTGAGGCATATCAGGAACGTTTTTAAGGAATCCCGGTAAAACTTCTAAAAGACTCGCTTTATGAAAATTAGAATTAAACCAAATCTGATCAGCGATAGCCATATTCTTCCAGTTCACAAACTTCATTGAATCATCTGAAGACTGACTCGGTGACATAGGGTACGTAAGTTGATTTTCGTGTTGGTACAAAACCACTTGTGGGTCTCCGACAAAACGTTTCGTAAAACCCAACCATGCCGCTAAATCAATCATGCCGCTTGCTAATACGATGTCAGGTTCACCTTTCTGGTTAACTACTTCTTGAGTTGTCTCCGCCAAAGTTAAAGCAGATCCTCTTACTCGCCATCTCCAAAAAGAACCAGTGTGTGAAATGAGAGAAATGTTATGTCGAGTGTGCTTTACTAAGCCCTCAGCCCATGCTCTATGAGAACCACTATGAAATGGTTCGAGAAGAAAAACATTTAAATTTCTCGCCATCAGAGTTAATACCTTCGAGGAATTCTGGCTCCTAGCGAAGTGAGGATTTCATACCCAATTGTTCCCAATACTTCTGCCACATCGGAGACTGCTAGAAAACTATCTTCCTGTGCTCCTAGTAAAACCACCTCATCACCAACTTCTATCGAATCATCAACTTCAGCAATTAGTGAATCCATCGTTACTACACCACGTATAGGCCAATGCGCCCCGCCTATAAGCACTTCACCGCCATCCCACCAACCTCTAAAAATACCGTCAGCGTAACCTATTGGAATTGTTGCAATTCGAGTATTTTTACCAGCCCTCCATCGATGCCCATAACCGACTCCTTCTCCGCTTTCTACTGTTTGCAAGTAGCTCACTTCACTTCGCAACCAAACAGCTGGCTTTAATCCGAGCTCTTTAAATCGCTCCGAAAAAAACTTTGACGGTTCAGTCCCATAAAGACCTATGCCAACACGAACCATCGAACGGTGAGTTTCAGGCCATTCTAGGGTCGCAGCAGTATTAGCCTGATGCACTAACTGTGGTGTGTGTCCAGCTTCAGAAAGTTCCTCTAGTACTCGATCAAAAAGTTCTATTTGGCTCCTATTAAAGGGATCTTTAGGGCTGCTTGCTAAAGCAAAATGCGTGAACACACCTTCTAATTGAATTCCTAATTCGAGGACATAATTTGCCAACTCAATAATTTCGTTCGGCCTAACCCCAACTCGATGCATCCCAGTNTCAACTTTTAGATGTACNGGTGATTCTTTTTCAGCAACAGAAGAAAATGCTTCGGCTCCTGCTTTCGTATATATAGCCGGACGTACACCACCAAGTTTCACTACTTCTTCCATTTCATTTGGCCTTGGTTCTGAAAGTATAAGAATCGGAGCCTCTATACCCTCTCTTCGTAGAACACCTGCTTCTTCTACAAAAGCTACTGCGAGCCAAGTAGCCCCTGAAGCCAAGACTTGTTTAGCGACTTCTACAGCCCCGTGTCCATATCCATCAGCTTTAACAACAGCACAAAGCTCCACTGAATCATCTAATAAATCACAAAAAATCGAAGTGTTTTTCGAGATTGTTTCTAAATTAATTTCAGCCCAAGTGGGTCTCATGAGGAACTCCAAGCTCTCTATCGACTCCCATATCAATAAGGGTTTCAACTAAACAAGTGACTAAATCATTTGCAATAACTCCTGTTGGAGGCAAACTTTTCAAAAGCTGACCATGAACATGAGCTGCAGAAGAAGCCGCTTCTAGCATCCCTGATCCTCTCGCCAAGAAAGCTCCGATAATTCCTGCTAGAACATCCCCTGAACCCGCAGTGGCCAATCTTTGGTCTCCTGAATTAATAATTCGAATCTTCCCCTCTGGATCAGAAACAACTGTTGTGGGCCCCTTTAGTAGAACAACACAACAAGTTTCTTCTGCACACTTTCTAACTGCAGATATACGATCTAATGCTGGTTTCTCACCCATAATTTTTTCAAATTCACCCTCGTGCGGTGTAAGAATTACCTGAGATTCCTCAGGAAAATCATTCCTGTCAAATGCATAAAGCGCATCTCCGTCGAGCACTACTGGGCATTTTAATCTTTTTACCAAATCTTTTATTCCATGAAGCACCTCAGGATTTCTCCCAAGACCAGGACCAATTACAAACGATTTGAAGCGCTTAAGCTCATTTTCATCTATAGACAAGTCAGTTTGTAAAGAAAATGAAACTGCCTCTAATGGAATTTCTGGAATTTCAATTTCAGGTGAGGAAAAACGAATATAACCAGCTCCTGCCCTCTGTGCCGATCGGGCTGTCAATACCGCTGCCCCCTCCATTCCTTCTGCACCCGCAATCACCCAGCATGCTGATTTCCATTTATGTGACTCATTAGAGCGCGCTGGAATCCAACTGCATACATCATGATCGGTTATTAGACCAGTAGATATGGANGAAGTGTCAAGGCCGATGTCTGCAATTTCCACCTCTCCACTTAAATAAGCACCATCTGAAAAAACATGTCCTGGTTTCAGTGCATTAAAAGTCAAAGTTTTTTTTGCTTTAAATGGTCTGCCNATAGAACAACCTGTATGCCCATCAACTCCTGAGGGAATGTCTACAGACAATACATTCGAATTTGTTATCGGAGCTTCATACGGCCTCTTCAAACCAGTTCCATATGCAGCGTCTATAACTAGATCAACATCTGGCAACTCTTTAGGAGCTTTATCAGCATCGATTAGTTGAACACGCACACCTCTCCGCTTCAGCCGTTCAGCTGCAACTTTCCCATCTGCTCCGTTGGAACCTTTTCCGGCAACAACNATCACCTTACGCCCGTAAGCTCCACCAAGTTCTTTTAGAGCTGCACGCGCTACAGCTGCTCCAGCTCTTTCAATCAAAGCCTCTTCAGAGAATGGTGAAGTTCTATCAATCTCCCGCATCTCCTCTATGCCTGAAATAGGAATCAAAACAAAACTACTTCCATATTCATGAACTTCATAGTGCAACCACTGTTGCAAGAGCGGAATGGGCGGTATGAGTAATCGAAAGCTCCCATCGCGTTACCCCCGCTTCTTCAGAACGCAAAAAAGCTTTCCCATGCAAACACAAAATTGGTTTCCCTGAAGATCCACGTACAACTTCAATGTCATACATAGGCATTGACCCTAAACCCAAACCAAGAGACTTAAGTGTTGCTTCTTTAACCGCAAATCTAGCTGCATAACGTTGTGTGGGATCCTTGGCTTTTTCTGCATATTCACGTTCTGAAGGTCTAAAAAGCCTAGGAACAATCCCGGGAGTGCGAGAAAGTACCCGACGGAATCTTTCCACATCAACCAAATCGACTCCGATCCCTATCACTGAAAAGTGCTCATTCTAATCATCAGTCAAACCGCGCATTCTTTCAGCAACCAAATCAACCGAATCAACCAATAACTGTTCAATACTTTGCTTGGAAAGAAAGTCCTCTCTGAAAGATGGTTCAGTTTCTCGAACTGCATCTTGAATAGCCTCGTAACGGTTGTAATACCCATTTAAAACTTTTCTTATCTCTTGAATACCGAGATTTTTATGTAAAGAAACATGAAGCAAATTGATTCCAGTTGTCTCCCCATCTTTCACTTCTGGAATCAACAAAATCGTTCTTTCATCTCGAAGCCCTTTGGTTAATAAAACTTTTTTACTTGTCGCAACTCGGTGTTTAGTTCCTCTTAACTCTAAATCACGTTCTACTCTTGATTTAATTCCTAATGAAACACCCTCTCGGTCTACAATTGTCAAAGTCGGATTATCTGTATCCAAACCACTTATCCGGTATCGAGTGTGTCCAGTAACTTCGTCAATTGCTAGATCTAAACTCACCAAAAGTTTCAAGGTCTCATAACTAATACAATCACGTGAAGTCCCTGACTCTAAAACTCTCTTTACTAAAGAAACATCCGGCAAATTTTCATCACTACGAGAAATTCCAACGGTTACAGTTTTAGCCTGATGTTTTATGGCATCAACGGGTCTTGTCAACTCTTCAATAGCTAATACAAGGGCTTTAGCTAATTCATCTATAACTAAAGATGGTGTCCCAACTCTTCCAAATTCGATCTGATATAAATCAAGCGGTATCTCGCCTAAAGAATAACGCAAAAGAGAAGCCAAGCGCACCGAAGTTGACGCTTCCAAATGCCCGTTTAAACGACCGTTTCGTAACTCATCGAAAAAGAAATTTGAAACTTTACGGAGATCTTCACGCAAACGATCAAATACTTCATCATTTGAAATAGCACTCTGTTCTGTAAGGCGGTCGTTGGTGAGATTTTCAATTACAGCATGTGCAATACGAAGAGGCTGAGCTTGACTATCAATAGAACAGGCAGCTTCATACCCAAAAAGATGCCCAGCCATCGTAGCTAAAACAAAAGCTAAATAAGGATGAGTTGGAGGAACAGGAATAACATCAAGAGCATCAGGAAATTTCCCCGGTTCGGAGTCTGTTATCACAATAGGTGCTGCCTTATGTGCTCTAAATATTGCTACCTCTTTAGCGATATCATCAACTGTTGAACCTGTAATTCCATTCGCACATACAAGAATCATCGGCTCTGAGGACAGGTCAATGTGTTTTTTATCTTCAATTACATCAGATGCAATCGACTTATAACAGAGTTCAGAAAGTTTTATCCTTATCTCTTCTGCCGCTACAACATTTCCACCACTCCCAACTATTGCCCAATGACGACGCGGTGGCGCATATCGGTTGGCTAATTGTGAAATATGTCCACGAAGACCCAATAATTCTTCCATCTCTTCTGGTAAAGAATTNAGAGCCTCAAGAACTGCTTTTCTNTTTGANTTTTTATTCGCAGAAACAACNTCAGAAATTGCAAACGCTAAAAGATATCCTGCTACNACCTGACTATAAAAAGCTTTTGTAGATGCAACACTCATCTCTATNTCACGCCCGTCAGATGTGTACAACACACCATCAGCACGATCAGTCAAATCACTGTTGCGACGATTGACTATGGCAATAACTTTTGCGCCTCTAGCCCTAACCAGCTCAACTGTTCTATTGGTATCGGTCGTCGTCCCTGACTGACTAATAGGGATAACAAGTGTGTTTGACATATCAGATACCAATTCAAATGCAGAGAGCTCAGTAGCAGGTTTAGCTTTTACATTGATTTCTGTTTCACCTAATTCACTGGAAATTGCGGTTGCCACTGCTCTTGCGGCTACTGCGGCAGTTCCTTGCCCGATAACAATAACTTTAGTTATTTTTTCTAATTCTAGATCTCGTTTCAATTGATCTGGAAAAGTTTCAGCGCCTAGTCGGACATCAAACTCGCCATTTTCTCCTTTAATTAAACGCCCCCTAAGAGTGGCTCGAACTGATGAGGGAGACTCTTCAATTTCTTTTAATAAATAATGTTTATAAGAACCTCGATCTATATCTCTTGTACTTATTTCGGTCTCTGAAAGATCTTCTTCAAATACCTTTGCATCATTAGATGCAAAGGTTTTTCGGGCAATGCCTTCGACAGTTCCCGCTAAATGCATATCTAATCTGATTACCTGACCTTTTTCACTAAAATCGTCTATCAACTCCTCCCCATCAACTCTTAAATAAGTGTTTGTCATTTCAACCAAGCCATATGGTTCACTTGCAACTAGATAGGCATCTTCAGCTAAGCCGACATAAAGAGCTTGACCGCTTCCTTTAACTGACAGAAAAATATTTTCGGGATGAGAAGCATCTACTCCAGCAATCGCTACTGAACCTTCAAAATTTCGCACCGTATTTATGAAAGACTCTTCGCTACTGATGCCATCGATTTTATTTTTCTGCCAAAGTTCAGGGGCTACTCTTGCATCTGTAGTGATACCTTTTGGAATTTCTAATCCGTAACTTGCTATTAAGTCCGCATAGTTATCGATGTCGCCATTTTGAACCGTAGTTACTACTTCTTGTTTAGTACTACCTGCTTCCACAGGATGAGCGTTTGATTCAGAAATTAAACCAACACTGGCCCAACGGGTATGGCCAACTATATTTGCCTTAACATTTTTGCCAGACAAAGCTTTAGCCAGTAAATCATCTGAAACTATAGACTGCCTTAGCGAGTTTGTATTGTCTCCTAAATCACCGATTTCAGAAGCTGTTTTATAAACAAACAACAAAGAACCATTTGAAGATTTTCGAACTGATCCTGAACAAAATAACAAGTCATTTAATCGATCTTCAGGTATTTCAAAGTCAGCTAAATCATGATCCCAAACCAAAATCTGTAAACCAGCAGAATCTCTACCNCTAACTTCCAGTCGATCCAAACCTGAAAGAGCTTGTTGCAAGGACAGCAAAGCAGAAAAACCTTGATGGCTTGGAGGGAATTTTTTTGAGGTTAAATCAGAAACTCTTTTATAGGAACCGACCCGATCATTTTTTATAGACCAGACAAGGTCACGCATTCTTGACGATAAAACGTTTAAAACTTCAACATCATTAGAAGATAAAGACGGTTGCACCTCGGGATTTTGAAAAAAATCAAAAAGTCGATCCAAACTTGTTTCGATTGCCGGTATAAGACCTTCATTAGTTAACAAAGCTAAAAAACCTGGCAATCCTTTTAATTGTGAATTAACAAAATCCAAAGATTCAACTTGCTTCTTCAGTATCTTCAAGTCCTCTACTGATAGAGAATTTGAAACTGACTCTAATAAACCAAGAAGTTCTACTAGTTCGGGGACCTCTCTAGTGGAAGGACGCCGTAAAACAGCGATTATGCCACACATTTAACAACCTTCCTTTCTCTGAAACAATGGAAATTTAGAATCAAAAATAGTCTGATTTAATTCTACGATCTCTTTTTCAAGTGTTGTTCGCGGCTAAAGAAAGCGTTGATCTTTTCGAATCACAATATTTGAAAGATGTTCAGCGACACTACTAGCCAAAACAGGATCGAAAGTTTCAACCATTACCCTAACCAAAGGCTCTGTACCCGATGGTCTGACTAAAATTCGTCCCCCGTCGCCAAGTTCCATAGATGCGACATTGACTTCATCTGTCATCTCTTCAACAATATTTTGAGCGTTACTTTCCACAGGAATATTTATCAAGACCTGAGGAACTTTAGAAAAAATTGTTTTTGAATCGGTTAATATTTCATCTTTTCTCTTTAAAGCCAATAAAGTCTGAACGCTAGTTAAAACACCATCGCCTGTTGTTGATAAATCTCTAAAAATTATGTGTCCTGATTGTTCCCCTCCTAAAAGCCAATCATTTTTCTCTAAAGCTTCAAGGATGTTCCGGTCCCCCACAGGTACCTCGTAAAGGGAAATTCCTACCTCAGAAAGAGCATTTCTCATACCTAAATTCGCCATTGGTGTTATAACAACCGAAGAATTTTTCAGTAACTCATGTTCAAATCTATCTATAGCGCAGATCGTCAATAAATGATCTCCGTCAAGTATGGANCCACCAGAAGTGACCGCTATAACTCGATCNCCATCTCCNTCAAATGCAAATCCNATATCNGCNTNACTTGAANCAACCGCTTCGATNAAATTTTCCGGATTATTGCTCCCACANTNATCNTTAATATTCCTACCGTTCGGGTTTGAACCGACTTCTACGACTTCAGCACCTAGTTCTTTAAAAACGATCGCTGCCTTATTCACAGTTGCACCATTAGCGCAATCTAAAACTACTTTTAGACCTGCGAAGCAATCCTTTTCAGCAGAAAAAATTATTGAATTTATCCAACGAGAATCGTTCTTGTCCTCTAAGTCTGGAGAGGCAAGGACACACTCTTCAAGTTGCTCTTTCTCCCAGTCGATTTGAATTAAATCTTGAATTGAATCAGAAATTTTCAAACCGCCCAATCTAAAAAGTTTTACACCATTATCAAACCACGGATTATGGGAGGCGGAAATAACAGCTCCTCCCACATTTTCTACTTTGGCTACGTGTGCGACTTCTGGAGTTGGGGCAACACCGAGAGAGACAACTTCAACACCACCCCGATTGAAACCATCTTTCAAAGCTGCCGCTAAAGCAAAGCTAGATTCTCTGGTATCACGCCCAAGATAAACTCTTTTTGTATCTAAATGTTTAGATGCAGCTACGCCGAGAGAAAAAAGTTTTGCTTGATCGATTTCACGGCCTACATGGCCACGAACCCCATCAGTACCAAAAAATGCACCCATTACTTAATCGTAAAGGATAAACAAGACCCTTTGTTGTCGTTAGCGTTTTGAATACTGCGGAGCTTTTCGAGCTTTCTTCAAACCGTACTTCTTGGATTCTTTCTTTCTTGAATCTCTCGTCAAAAGACCGGCCTGTTTAAGCGATTTACGCCTTTCTGGCTCTAGTGCCTCCAGTGCACGGGCAATTCCCAAACGCAAAGCCCCGGCTTGGCCACTTATCCCGCCACCATTAAGAGTTGCATCAATATCATAAATTCCTTCACTTCCGGTAACTCGCAAAGGCTCCATAAATATTAAACGATGACTTTCAGATGGGAAATATTCATCTGCCGTTCTACCATTAATCAAAATACGACCATTACCCTCACGAAGACGTACCCTGGCAACAGACTCTTTACGTCTACCAGTTGATTGGATCAAAAGTTCTGTCATATTATTCTCTTCCTAAATTTCCTTGAGTGAGAAACCATTATCGCTAAGAGCAGTATTAATTTGCTCGACGGCCTTAGGTCCTATTTTTGGTATACCTAAAATATCCTCACTGGTTTTACTAACAAGTTCTTCTACTGTTCCAACCCCGCCCGCTTCAAGATTACTAATTACTGCGTTCGCTAAACCCAAATCCTGTAAAGAAATACTTTCTGAAGTTTTCTTTTCCTTAGTCTCTGAACTAACCGCTTCCTTAGTATCTGAACTAGCCGCCTCTGACGACTCTTCTTGACGGTCAGAAACTTTTCCTTCAGATTCCTGTGATTCAATTGGCTTTATTTCTCTAGGTCCCCGTAACCTCGTGTGCTCAAGCTCCAACTGTTGCGGTTTTTGAGCATCATGAGGATGCTCTCCTCCTCTATAAACTTTGAGTTTTGTTAACATCTGACGACCCAGACTGTTTTTAGGGAGCATTCCTCCAATTGTTGTCCTCAATGCTTCTTCGGGNCTATCGGCCAGTAATTCGCCGTATGTTTTAGTTTTCAAACCACCTGGGTAACCAGAATGACTATAAACAGCTTTGTCGGTTTTCTTTGAACCTGAAAGAACCACTTTGTCAGCATTGACAATCACCACATGATCTCCGGTGTCCTGATGCGGTGTAAAAGTAGGTTTATGTTTTCCTCTTAATATTTTCGCGACTTCAGATGCGAGACGTCCCAGAATAAGCCCATCGGCATCCACAACATGCCATGCTCTCTGAATGTCACCTTTTTTCGGTGTATAAGTAGACACTAAGTACCTCTGTAATGAATATTTAAATGATCAATAACTTTTGGGATATCTAAAACTTCATAACCCAGCCATATAACGATACGGTGCGTCTCTCTNGCCAGCAACCCAAGACTGCAGTGAGAGTAGAAATATCGTTAATACTCGACTGAAATAAGAATTAGTCCTTGTGGAGGAGCTATTTCACCAGCTGCTTGCCTATCAGCTAAAGAAATTAATCTTGGTANATAGTCATGAGAAATTTTTCCCAAGCCAACTGAGACAAGCGTTCCAACAATTGACCTAACCATTTGATGACAAAAAGATGATGCAGAAATGTCAAAAAATAAATCCTTTTCNTTTGGGGAACTCCATGTTGCAGAATTGACATAACGAACCAAAGAAGGAGGATCCCCTGATTTGAGTTTTGGTTTTTTACAAAAAGAGCTGAAGTCATGCTCACCTATTAAATGTTTAGAAGCTAACTGCATCGAGTTCACATCTAATTTGACAGGAATGTGCCAAGCTCGATCGACAAGAAAAGGATCTAAATCAGGACTGTTTAGAATGCGGTAAGAATATGTTCTAGAAACAGCACTAAACCTTGCATCGAACTCCTGATCTACAAATTGTAAATCAGTAAATAAAACTGACGGTCCACATTGACTATTAACAGAAGAAGCCAATCTTTCCAAGGATGTCCCATCAGGCACATCGAAACTGACCACTTGTCCAATAGCGTGAACACCTTTATCAGTTCTGCCAGCGCACGTAACACTTATAGGTTCGCCCACCACGAGTGAAATCGCCTTGTTTAAATCTCCAGCAATAGTTCTAACTCCAAGATTTTCTGCAAAACCATGAAAATCTGCCCCGTGATAAGCGACTCTCGCCCTTACTCTCATATCACTATTATTTCGGGTACTTTAAAATTAAGTCCCGAAAATTAAACAAGTTCTATGCGGGCCATTGGAGCATTATCACCGTGACGAGGACCAATTTTTATAACTCGTGTGTAACCACCAGCTCTGTCTTGATACCTCGGTCCTATCTCATCAAAAAGCTTTGATGCCATTTCGCGGTCACGAAGAAACGAAACTACTTGTCTGTGGTTGTGAAGACCACCTTTTTTAGCTTTAGTAATCATTTTTTCAGCTATTGGCCTCAATGCCTTAGCTTTGGCTTCAGTCGTAGTTATAGCCTCGGCTGCTATAAGAGAAGCGACCAAATTCGCCATCATAGATTTTTGATGTGAAGAACTACCTCCGAAACGTCGGCCCTTCTTCGGCGTAGCAGGCATTACTAACCCCTAACTCGCAGTGATAAACCTCTGGCATTTAGCTTTTCATAAATTTCATCTAGAGATTTTTGACCAAAATTTGTGATCGTCATTAGATCCTCCGCAGACTTTTCTAACAACTGCCCAACAGTATCAATTTGAGCTCTCTTTAAACAGTTACGGGGTCGTTCAGATAACTCAAGTTCTTCAATCTGTAAATCAATATCAGGTGAATTGGTTTCAGGCGATTCAGCTTCTGTGAGTTCCAAGCCTTGTACTTCTTCTTCTGCAAGGCTTTCAACTAGACCTACTAACGATCCCAAAGTCTTGCCTGATGAAGCTAACGCCTCTCGCGGTGTAAGCGAACCATCAGTCTCAATTTTCAAAATTAGTTCGTCATAGTCCGTTGACTGATCGACCCTAGTGTTACCTACTTCAAAAGAAACTCTACGGACGGGTGAAAATAGAGCGTCAACTGGAATTACTCCGATAACTCCATCTCCAATGGTTCGATCCGAGGATAGATAGCCAACACCTTTTTCTACCGTTACTTCAAAACTCAAATTAGCTTTTGAATTAACAGTAGCTATGTGCAAATCAGGGTTAATTACATCTACTTCTGAATTCGAAGCAAATGATTCACCTGTAACTTGTTGCGGCCCTACAACGTCTACTCTTATTTCTATTGGCTCATCACTTTCAGAGTGGAACACTAAATCTTTAAGATTCAGAACAATATCTGTTACATCTTCAACGACACCATTAATAGTTCCAAACTCATGTAACGCATCGTCAAAACGAATCTGAGTAACTGCCGAACCCGGAATGGAAGACAAAAGGGTTCTTCTCAAAGAATTACCCAGTGTCTGGCCGAAACCTGGCTCTAATGGCCCTATAGAAAACTGAAGACAATTGTCGCCAAGTTCTGACGAATCTAATTCTTCGACTTTTGGTCTCTGCATCACCAGCATTTTTCTCTCCCTATCTTTAATTTTGTTTGGATTTAAATCCAAAAACTCTACTTGCTATAAAGCTCAACAATGAGCTGTTCACGTACCGGAATATCTATCTGGTCACGTGACGGTAAATCTATTACAGTAAATTCATGGCTATTATCTGCAACTTGAAGCCAAGCAGGTGCCTGTCTATCAAGAACATCAACATTCCATTGGACTAGAACCATTTTGGTAGCCTTAGCACGCAGACTAACTACATCTCCTTTTCGAAGACGGTAACTGGGTATATCAACCCGATTACCATTTACATCAAAATGACCATGGTTAACTAATTGTCTTGCTTGTGGTCTAGTTGCAGCTATTCCCGCCCTATAAACCGCGTTGTCTAAACGTAATTCTAGAAATTTGAGCATATTCTCACCAGTAACACCTTCACGTCGACTGGCTTCTTGATAAATCTTGCGAAACTGTTTTTCTGATAGACCATAAGAAAGTCTCGCTTTTTGCTTTTCTTGTAATTGAAGTAAATACTCCGAGGGGTTACCACGGCGTCTAGATCTACCATGTTCACCGGGAGGATACGGCCTTTTATCAAGAGCAATTACTTCACCTTTTGTTCCAAAAATATTTGTACCCAGGCGTCGTGAAATTCGAGCCTTTGGTCCCGTATACCTAGACATCAAACTCTCCTTCGTTTAGGAGGTCTACAACCATTATGAGGAACAGGTGTTACATCCTTAATGCCTGTCACCTCTATTCCAGTATTCTGAATAGTTCTTATAGCTGTCTCTCGTCCAGAACCAGGACCTTTTACGACAACGTCTACTTTTCTAACACCATGCTCAATAGCTTTAAGAGCGGCTTGTTCTGCTGCCATCTGTGCAGCGAAGGGTGTTGATTTTCTTGAACCTTTAAATCCGACATTTCCGGATGATGCCCAGGCAAGAGTATTCCCAGCCCTATCCGTAAACGTAACAATTGTGTTATTAAACGAACTCTTTATATGTGCAACGCCATGTGGCACATTCTTGCGTTCTCTTCGACGGGAGCTTGAAGTAGCCATTACTTCATCACCTTTTTCTTATTTGCGATTATTTTTCTAGGACCCTTACGAGTTCGAGCATTCGTGTGAGTACGTTGACCTCTAACCGGTAACCCCTTGCGATGACGAATGCCTTCATAACAACCGATGTCCATTTTTCTCTTGATGTTCTGGGACACTTCACGNCGGAGATCACCTTCCACCGTAAGTTGTTCATCGATAAAAGCTCGAATTCTTACAACTTCATCGTCACTAAGATCTTTTACNCGAGTTGCGAAATCAACCCCTGCAGCTTCACAAATATTTTCTGCGACTGTCCGACCTATACCATGCAAATAAGTAAGCGAAACCACAACACGCTTCTCTCTTGGAATATCAACACCCGAAATACGAGCCATAGATTTTTCTCCTAACCCTGTCTCTGCTTATGACGCGGATTGGTGCAAATCACCCGAACACGACCNTGACGTCTAATAACCCGACACTTCTCACACATTTTCTTAACACTTGTTCTTACTTTCATAATTTCTACTTACTTATACCTGTAGGTAATTCGTCCTCGAGTTAAATCGTAAGGAGTTAGTTCAACCTGAACTCGATCACCAGGAAGGATACGAATGTAATGCATCCTCATTTTTCCTGAAATATGGGCCAAAACATTATGTCCATTTTCTTCCAGTTCAACTCGGAACATCGCATTCGGTAACGGTTCAAGAACCGTTCCCTCCATTACAATCGCATCTTCTTTAGATTTCGCCAGAACTAAACTCCCAAATCACTATTACTATCACTCAAAATTTAAAAACTGTACAAACTAGACAACACAGTAAAGAGCCGACTAATAACGCTACCCGAGAGCTAAGAAGCGTCCAACCCCTAACCAATACTGTATTTAATTCATTTAATTCAATTTCCACGGATTAACCCATCGATAACGTTTTGCAAACGAGAAAAAACCACATCTTCAGTTCCTAATCCGTCTACAACTATCAAATTGTTCCTCTCTTCAAACCATTCCAAAAGCGGAGCCGTCTCGTTTTCGTAAATTTCAAGCCGACGTTTTATTGCTTCTTCAGTGTCATCTGCACGTGATCTATCCAACATTCGCTGAGTAACCTCTTTTACAGGAACTTCCAGATTTATTGCAAGATCTAAACTCAAACCACTGGAAAACAACTCTTCCTCTAATGCTTGAGCCTGAGCCGAAGTTCTCGGATAACCATCCAAAATAAAACCGCTTTCTAACACATCGCTCATTCCAATACGTTCAGCAACAATTCCATTTATTATTTCGTCCGGTACAAGATCACCCGCGTCCATTATAATTTTTGCTTTTTTACCTAATTCAGTCTCCATCTCGACAGCCGCACGCAACATGTCTCCTGTCGAAATATGAATAGTTTCATACGAGCCACTTAGTCTCAAACACTGAGTTCCTTTTCCAGAGCCTTGCCGACCAAGAATTACTAAACGTAAATTTTTCATTTTCTTTTCTTGAAGCAAAAACTACTTCAAGAAACCCTCGTAGTTTCTCATCGTGAGCTGAGAGTCAACCTGTTTCATAGTTTCTAAAGCAACACCCGAAGCAATAAGTATTGAAATGCCTACAAATCCGAAACCACTTGCTCCCGAAGAAGATGACCCAACGCCTGAAGTCGTATCTAAAAATACGTTTATAAGAATTGACGGAACAAGCGCAACGGCTGCCAAAAACAAAGCCCCTGGAAGAGTGATCCGAGATAAAATCTTCGCTAGGTATCTTTCGGTTTGATAACCCGGGCGGATACCAGGCACAAAACCACCTTGCTTTCTTATTGTGTCGGCCTGACGAACTGGGTCAAAAGTTATAGCGGTATAAAAATACGCGAAACCAACTACTAAAAGACCTGTTATAGCAAAATAGAAAACATTATCTGGTTGAGCAAGATTATTATCCACCCAACTTCTAAATCCATCCCAAGGCAAAGCCGCTGCTATCAAAACGGGTAAATAAAGAATCGAAGATGCAAAAATTATAGGAATTACTCCTGATTGATTCACTTTCAAAGGTATGTAAGTATTTTGCCCCCCATACATACGTCGTCCAACGACTCGTTTTGCGAACTGAACCGGTATCCGTCTTTGACCTTGTTCAACAAAAACCACTACAGCAATAATGGCTATTAAAACAGCAAGTACAACTACAAGCGCAACCACGCCATTTTCAGCATGGATAAGTGAACCCTGGGCAGGAAAACTACTAATAATCGAAATCATTATCAATAGAGACATCCCGTTCCCGATACCTTTTTGAGTTATTAACTCTCCCATCCACATAAGAAGTGCTGTTCCTGCGGTCAAAGTAAGAACTACAACGCTTACCGTTCCAATATGAAAATTGGGCAGAAGATTAGCACCGGAAGAACCACTAATTGAATTACCACTGTCATTAAACAAAAAGGCAAAACTAGTGGACTGAATGACTGCGATTATTACCGTCATATACCTAGTCCACTGGGTTATTTTTCTCTGACCAACTGCACCTTGCTGTTGCCACTGCTCTATTCGAGGTACAACAACGCCAAGAACCTGCATAATAATAGAAGCAGTAATATACGGCATAACTCCAAGAGCAAAAACGGCAAAACTAGTTAAGGATCCTCCTGAAAAAAGTTGTAAGAAAGCCAGAACTCCACCCTGATTAGCTCTATCTCTCAAGAGTTGCACCTGTTCTACGTCAATGCCAGGTGCCGGAACAAAAGCTCCAATCCTGTAAAGGAGGATCATTAGAAGAGTAAATAAAATCCTCTTCCTTAAATCCCCCACACGGAACATATTCAACATGCTCTTAAGCAATGACTTCTCCGTTCACAAATAGTTCCTTTTTATAAATAAACATCATCGGTTTGTTAAAGCATTACCTTTAGCAGCTGGCCTTATAGAGAATGGTAGATCTAATTTCTCTACAGAGCCACCTGCACTCGTTATAGCTGCTTCAGCAGATGCGGAAATAGCGTGTGTTTTAACATTAACAGCACGCTTAATTTCACCTCTGCCTAATACTTTAATCAAAGATTTCTTAGCGATTAGGCCTCGATCGTAAAGTGTTGCTGGGNTTATTTCCGTAAGNCCAGATTCTTCAATNGTGTCCAAATTAACTGCTTGATATTCAACTCTAAAAGGATTATTAAAACCTTTCAATTTTGGAATTCTCTGAGCAAAAGGCATTTGACCACCCTCAAAACCTGCGGGAACTTTGCTTCGCGCTTTTTGACCTTTCATTCCGCGACCTGCAGTTTTACCACCTTTACCAGCAATACCTCTAGCTACTCTTTTCGAACGGCGTTTCGAGCCGGGCGCCGGCGACAAATCATGAACTTTCATATCAGTTAACCTCCTGCACTTCCACTAAATGAGGCACTCGAGCCAACATTCCTCTTATTTCGGGTCTATCAGGAAGAATATTGACTCTTCCTATACGACCTAAACCCAAAGCTCTAAGCGTGCCACGCTGTTTAGGTTTAGTTCCGATCGAAGACCTAGTTTGTCTCACTCGTAGCTGTAAATCAGAATCACTATTCATTATTACCCTCCAACGAGTCAGTCTCTGAAGGATCAGGTTTTCCTATGCCTGCTTCTGCTCTGAGGTATGAATCTAAAAGAGCCTTGGGAACAAAATCTTCAGCAGGGATACCCCTCATCTCAGCGATTTTATCAGGTCGTCGTAAACCTTTAAGACCAGCAATNGTTGCCCTAGCCACATTTATATGGTTAGCGGAACCTAAAGATTTACACAAAACGTCTTGTATCCCAGCTTCTTCTAATACAGCACGCGCTGCGCCTCCTGCTATTACTCCAGTACCTGGGGCTGCGGGCTGCAACAAAACACGTCCCGCTCCCATCACACCCTGAATAGTGTGAATAATAGTACTTCCTGCCATTGGAACAGAAAAGATGTTTCGTTTCGCCTCTTCAGTACCTTTTTGGATTGCCAAAGGCACCTCTTTTGCTTTCCCATAACCAAGTCCAACTCGACCTGCGCCATCTCCAATCACTACAAGTGCCGTAAAGGAAAANCGCCTACCACCTTTTACAACTTTGGCAACACGATTTATATGCACTACCCGTGATTCTCTGAGGGGAATCATTTCAGCTGATGTTTCAACAGTCATCAAAACTCCAATCCTTCTTTTCTAGCTGCATCTGCCAGAGCAGCNACACGCCCGTGATATCGGTAACCACTTCGATCAAAAACTACTTTTTGAAAACCCGCTTCATTGGCTCGGTTTGCAATTTGACGGCCAACCTCCACAGCAGCGTCAATACCTCGAACCCCATTAGCAATACCGTCTTGTTGGGTCGATGCGGAAACTAATGTCTTACCAATTTCATCATTTATTAATTGTGCAGATATGTGCTTGCTAGATCTNAATACAACTAGTCTTGGGCGATTTTCTGTCCCAAAAACTGATTTACGTATCCGTCTATGACGACGATGACGACCAGCACGTCTATCGGATTTAGTACTCACTTGGCCGCCTTTCCGGCTTTACGCGCCACATATTCTCCGGCATATCTAATACCTTTTCCTTTATAAGGNTCAGGTTTGCGNTAACTTCTGATATCAGCAGCAACCTGACCAACCACTTCTTTATTTATCCCTGAAACAATTATTTGAGTAGGTTCTGGAACATCGAAAGTAATACCTTCTGGNGCGTTCACTTTAATAGGGTGACTAAAACCAAGTTGCAATTCAAGCCCATCACCGCTTTTTGCAGCTCTGTAGCCAACTCCCACTATTTCGAGTTCCTTCTTAAAACCTTCAGAAACTCCTATAACCATGTTGTTTATTAAAGATCTGGTTAGCCCATGTAAAGCTTTGTTTTTTCGATCATCACTTGGTCTTTCAACTAAAACAGCGCCGTCTTCTTCACGTGCATTGATTTCACCTGGAAGATCTAAATCTAAAGNCCCTTTGGGACCCGTGACTCCCACATTCCTCCCTTGGATAGAAATTTGCACATCAGATGGTACAGAAATTGGTTCTCTTCCTATTCTCGACATTTTCCCCTCCTCTTACCAGACGTAACAAAGAATTTCGCCACCCATACGTCGACGGCGAGCCTCTCTGTCACTCATGAGCCCTTTACTTGTACTCACTACAGCTACACCCAATCCACCAAGAACACGAGGGATTTTATCTGACTTGGTATAAACCCTTAACCCAGGTTTCGAAACTCTTTTTATTCCACTAATTACACGTTCACGCGAATCTGTGTATTTCATCGTTATGGACAGGACATTGCCTGTTGCCCTTTCTGAGATACTTACATCAAAATCGGTAATGTAACCCTCTTCTTTTAATAAATCAGCAAGAGCGATTTTTTGTTTTGATGAAGGCATAGCAACTCCTTCATGCATTGCCTGATTTGCATTACGTATACGAGTGAGCATGTCTGCCACAGGATCTGTCATTGTCATAATCGCCCTCCTCTCACCAACTCGACTTAGTTAAGCCAGGTATTTCACCTGCTAAAGCCATTTCGCGCAGACATATGCGACAAAGGCCAAAATCTCTGTAAACAGAGCGAGGTCTACCGCACTTTCCGCATCGCGTATAAGCCCGAACTTTAAATTTCGGAGTTTTCTTTTGCTTGTTCACTAAAGCTTTTTTAGCCACTAGGAAGCCTCCACTCGGAATGGGAAACCAAGGGCCGTAAGTAAAGCCCTCCCACCCATATCATTAGATGCTGAGGTAACGATAGTTATATCCATACCTCGCACACGGTCGATTTTGTCATATTCAATTTCTGGAAAAATTAGTTGCTCTGTAACACCCAANGTGTAATTTCCATTCCCATCAAAGGCCTTTACACTGCAACCTCTAAAGTCGCGAACTCGCGGTATAGCGAGGTTCATAAGTCGGTCTAAAAACTCATACATCCGATTCCCTCTAAGCGTGGCTTTAGCTCCAATCGCTTGACCCTCACGAAGTCTAAAATTCGAGATTGAAGTCTTAGCTTTTGTAACTATGGGTTTTTGACCAGTAATTAATTCCAAGTCAGCCAATGCACCATCAAGAGCCTTTGACTGTTGGGCTGCCTCTCCGACTCCCATATTTACGACTACTTTTAATAATTTCGGAACTTGCATCGTGTTAGATAGTCCAAGTTCAGCTTGTAGGGCTCCACGCAACTCGGTCTCATACCTTTGTCGGAGACCGAAGGGAGTTTTAGTTTCAACCATCTAGATCGACCCCTGTTCGTTTGCAGACTCTCACTTTTTCTCCTGATTCACTAATTCGATAACCAACTCTTGTTGGCTTCCCATCAGATGGACTTAAAAGCGCCACGTTTGAANCATCTATTGGCATAGTTTTATCAATTATGCCCCCCTGCATTGTCTCGGATGTGGCTTTTTGATGACGCTTAACCTGNTTCACTCCTTCAATAATCACCGCATTTCGTTGCGGAATAACACGGCTAATTTCACCTTCACGGCCCTTATCTTTTCCNGCCAAAACTCTTACCTGGTCACCTTTTTTTATTCTCATCTAAATAACCTCTGGNGCCAAAGAAACAATCCTCATGAATTTTTTCTCTCGCANTTCTCTACCGACNGGACCAAAAATACGCGTTCCTCTTGGCTGATTTTGNTCATCTATCAATACAGCAGCATTCTCATCNAAACGTATATACGAACCATCCAAGCGCCGNGACTCCTTTGCGGTGCGTACCACTACACACTTAACAACTTCGCCTTTTTTTACTGCNGCCCCAGGATTTGCATCTTTAACAGTCGCTGTAAAAATATCCCCNACAGACGCGTATCTGCGCCTNGTCCCACCTAAAACCTTGATACACAAGACTTCGCGNGCTCCTGAATTGTCAGCNACCTTTAGNCGNNTTTCCTGNTGAATCATTACTTCGCCCTCTCTAGAACTTCAANAAGTCTCCAACGNTTTGTTTTNGACAANGGTCGAGTTTCTTGAATNCNTACACGATCTCCAACNNTTAATTGATTATCTTCATCATGNGCTTGAANCTTTTTAGTNCNTTGAACTGTTTTNCCATATCTNCGATGACGAACNCTGTCNANAGTNTCTACNACNGCAGTTTTATCNTGNACTACAGAAACAACNAAACCTTCACGCACTTTACGTCNATTGATTCTTGTTGAAATNATTTCATCACTAGTAGTTTGATCGTCAGTTACTTGNTCGTCAGTNANTTGNTCNTCAGTCATTANCCNACTCCTCNCCNTTNTCNAAAGAAANATCTTCAGCAGCAGAAATTTCTCTTTCTCTTAATTCNGTNAANNCTCTCGCNACTTCNCGNTTAACTTGACNNANTCGNGCNTGNTTTTCCAACTGACCNGTTGCNAGTTGNAANCTAAGATTAAANAGTTCTTCTTTTGANTCATTGAAACGTTCAAGCAAATCGGTATCACCGAGATCTCTTAAACTCTTTTTCCTTGCCACTAGAAGCCCTCCTCTCGCTTAACGAAACGAGCTTTTATTGGAAGTTTTTGTATAGCTCTTTCGATGGCTTCACGTGCAACCTGATCGTCGCTATAAGACAATTCGAAAAGAATTCTTCCAGGACGCACTACAGCAACCCATTTTTCAGGATTCCCTTTACCAGAGCCCATACGGGTTTCGGCAGGTTTCTCTGTAACGGGTTTATCTGGGAAAACATTTATCCATACTTTTCCACCACGTTTAATGTGACGAGTCATAGCAATTCGAGCAGCCTCTATCTGGCGTGAAGTTATCCATCCGGGCTCAAGTGCCTGTAGACCATATTCACCAAAATTTACCCAGTTATGCCCTTTGGACATTCCTCGGCTTCTCCCACGTTGCTGTTTACGGTGACGAACTTTTTTTGGCATGAGCATTTCTAATCACCATCCCCTGAACGGAAATGAGGTGTTTCAGTGTGTTCCCGTGTAGAAGCCTCAATGGCCTCTTCCTCGGCTAACAAACGCTCAAATTCCGCATCACCTTCTTTAACAAGAGGAGCCATTTCATCTACTGTTTCTTCTTCAGTTACCTCAGCAGGATCTACCTCTGTTACAGAATCGGCAGTCCTCTTTCTGCCTGCAGCTGAAGAAATAACCCCACGAGACTTACTCTGGCCGGATGTCTCACCCGCAGCCATAGCTGCTTCACGAGAGATTTTATCTTCGAGACGAGACTTATATGGAAGTATGTCACCCTTATATATCCAGACTTTTACTCCAAGAATTCCATAGGTGGTGTCAGCCTCACGAAAACCGTAGTCAATATCTGCTCTCAAAGTATGTAGCGGAACTCTTCCTTCTCTATACCACTCTGTTCTAGACATTTCAGCTCCACCTAAACGACCAGAACATTGAACCCTAATTCCTAAAGCACCAGCTTTTTGTGCATTCTGAACAGCTCTCTTCATAGCTCTACGGAAAGCAACCCTGCCAGTAAGTTGATCAGCAACCCCTTGAGCAATCAAAGCGGCATCTAATTCAGGCTCTTTTATTTCTTGAATATTTAGCTGAACCTGAAGATTTCCGGAAATTTTACCCAATCCTTTTCTTAAGCGATCTGCCTCTGCGCCTTTTCTGCCAATCACTATTCCGGGTCTGGCTGTATGCACATCGACTCTTAAACGGTCACGGGTGCGTTCAACTTCAACGCGGCTTATTGCAGCATGAGGTAGTTCTGTCATCAAGAAATCACGAATCTTCCAATCCTCTAAAAGGTTGTCAGAATATTCTTGACGTGTAGCAAACCACCGTGACTTCCAGTCAGTTGTTACACCAAGTCTAAATCCGTAAGGATTAACTTTTTGACCCATTAGTTGGCCTCTTTTTCGTTTTNTTCGTCATTTTCACTATCACCTTCAGAATCCTCAACGACTACATNTTCTTCAACANACTCTTCGACTTCAGAATCCTCAACGACTACATCNTCTTCAACANACTCTTCGACTTCAGAATCCTCAACNACTACATCCTCTTCAACAGACTCTTCTTTGGAAGATCGAACTTTCCGCTTTTTTGATTTTGGATTCTCTTCGAGTTCCGTCTCAGAATCAAGATTTTTTCTTTCATTTCTTAATTCAGTTCTGATCTNAAAAGCTTCCAACTCCGACTCTGAATAACGTGAAACAACTACTGTTAAATGGCAAGTTCTTTTGAAAATTGAAGTTGCTCGTCCGCGCGCTCTTGGTCTAAACCTTTTTAAAGTAGGTCCCTCATCAGCGAAACACTCTGAAACAAAAAGTTCTTCTTGAGGAATTCCATTATTATTATTTGCATTAGCTACCGCTGAATTTAAGCATCCAGAAATAACNTCTGATACTGATCTTTCGCTAAAAGCCAAAATTTCTTCAGCTCTACCAACAGACTTACTACGAATTTGATTTAGCACGGGTCTAGCTTTATGAGCAGAAACACGAGCATAACGGACAACTGATCTCGTACTTTCACGGTTTTCAACCTTGGATAAAGAACCATCTAAAGAAACCATTAGTTTGTAGCCCTCTCCTGACCGCTATGGGAACGAAAAGTTCTTGTGGGCGCAAATTCACCTAATTTGTGGCCAACCATTGACTCTGTAATAAANACGGGAATGTGTTTCCTCCCATCATGAACAGCAATCGTATGACCCAACATGTCTGGCACAATTGTTGAACGCCTAGACCAGGTTTGAATCACTTTTTTCTCTCCTGAACCATTCATACCATCTACCTTTTTTAAAAGGTGATCATCAACAAAAGGGCCTTTTTTTAAACTTCTTGGCATAACTTTCTACCTCCGTCCTCTTCCGCGGCGACGTCTAACGATCATCTTGTCTGAATGTTTCCCTCTTTTTCGAGTACGCCCTTCTGGCTTACCCCAAGGAGAAACAGGATGACGACCACCAGATGACTTTCCTTCACCACCACCTAATGGATGATCTACCGGGTTCATAGCAACACCNCGTGATTGAGGTCTTACACCTTTCCATCTATTACGTCCGGCTTTTCCAATACTGATTAATTCATGTTCTTGATTTCCAACTTCTCCGATTGTTGCACGACAATCGATTCTGACTCTACGCATCTCACTGCTTGGCAGTCGTAAAGTCGCAAAGTCTCCCTCTTTAGCAACTAACTGAATACTGGAACCAGCGCTACGCGCCAATTGACCACCACCCTCTGGATGTAACTCAACATTATGAATGACGGTTCCGACAGGGATATAACGAAGGGGTAATGCGTTTCCAGAACGTATTTCGCTTCCTTGTCCTGATCTGAGTACATCACCTACTTCAACACCACGCGGAGCTAAAATATAACGCTTTTCACCATCATGGTAATGCAGTAACAAAATCCTGCAGCTCCGATTTGGATCATATTCAATAGCAGCAACAGTTGCCGGAACGCCATCTTTATTCCGCCTGAAATCAATAACTCTGTACTTTTGCTTATGCCCACCACCGCGATGACGCGAAGTTTTTCGGCCGTAATTATTACGCCCTCCAGTTGAGACTTTTTTCTCAACTAAAGTTCGTTCGGGAGTAGTTTTGGTTATTTCAGAAAAATCTGCAACTGTTTGGAATCGTCTTCCGGGACTAGTTGGCTTACGCTGTCGCTGGGGCATATTAGACCTCAAACAATTCTATAGAGTCGCCTTCTGCAAGGGTCACGTAAGCCCTTTTTACATCAGGTCGTTTGGACATAGTGGGTTTGCGACGATTTCTCTTCAATTTTCCTTTGCGATTTAAAGTATTTACTTTCAAAACACTCACATCAAAAATCGTTTCAACGGCATCCCGAATTTCTGGTTTAGAGGCAGACTTATGAACTTCAAAGGCAAAAACATTTTGCTCTAGAAGAGCAAANGANTTCTCNGAAACNATNGGNCTAATAATNACNTCTCTAAGNTCTTTCATGATTGNGAACTTTCNTCTNTNNCNTCTTCTGAANTNTCCGNCGAANNGNCATCTGGCAAANTNCTNTTTGNNAACACAACCCAATCANTTACTAAAACNTCATAAGCNTTNANTTCNCCTGGNGANATNACNTGNACTCGNTCTANATTTGCAAAACTTTTCCANGTNTTTNNATCNTTTTGNTTANCAACAATCAANACTCTGCCCTCTACNGCCAANGCATCAAGNNCNNCNANTGCTNTTTTNGTTTTTGGTAATTCAAAATTCCATTCATCAACNACTACAACACGNTCTGANGCNGCNCGATCNGAAAGAGCNGACTTNAATGCCAANCGNACCATTTTNTTAGGGGTNTTCTNTGAATANTCNCGTGGCTTGGGACCCAACGCAACTCCTCCGCCGCGCCACTGAGGAGAACGGATTGAACCGTGTCTAGCGCGCCCAGTACCCTTTTGACGCCATGGTTTTGCCCCTCCGCCTCTAACTTCTGCCCTTGTCTTAGTGCTCTGTGTTCCACTTCGTCTGGCAGCTAACTGAGCAGTAACTACCTGGTGCATGACCGCAACATTCGGATCAAGACCAAAGGTTTTGGGGTCCAAATCGATTGTGCCGGTTTTGGAACCAGCTAGGTCTTTAATATCAACAGCAACCATCAGACCGCTCCCTTTACTGCATCCCTGATTAAAACAGTGGAGCCATTGGGACCAGGTACTGAGCCCTTAATAAGTAATAGTTCTTTTTCGGTATCTGCTTGCACGACTTGAAGATTCAAAATTGTTGTTTTTTGGTTACCCATTCTTCCTGGAAGTTTTTTCCCTTTGAAGACCCTCGAAGGTGTTGCACACTGACCCACTGCCCCAGGTTTACGATGCACTTTATGCGCTCCATGAGATGCTCTTTGCCCTTTAAAGCCATGCCTTTTCATAGCACCTGCAAAACCTTTACCTTTACTAACTGAAGTAACATCAACTCTTAAATTTTCAGAAAGGGTTTCAACAGTCAGTTCTTGCCCCACTTCATATCCTTCGACACTGTCCAAACGAAGCTCCACTAATTTGACTCCTGCATCAACCCCATTGGACGCAAAGTGTCCCGCTTCGGGTCTTGTTAATTTTTGCTCGTCTTTTTCTCCAAAAGTAACTTGGAGCGCACTGTACCCATCACGCTCTGTAGTTTTAACGCGTACAACACGATTGGGTCTTATGCGGAGAACTGTTACAGGGATCACGGAATTATCTTCATCCCACACTTGGGTCATTCCGACCTTTTCTCCCACTATTGCTTTATTAGCCATTTTTTTTCCTACGCACTTTCAACGAATAATCGTCAATTTGTACTTATGTAATTCCACGCAAACGCTCCGCTGGGAAACCCCGGCGGAGCGCTGATTTCGGTTGTGCCATTCGGTTCCCAACTATTTTGATGGGCCTTAAAGGACGTCAGCTTTTGGTGCCAAAACAATAAACACCGACTGATAACGATACGGCGCATAACCACAGGGCACAACCGAAAATCTTTTTAATAAAGATAACTTTGGAGCAAATATCCCATTTCACTGAGACTTTTAGAAGTACCGTCGGGTTAGTTATAAATATAAAAAAACAGCCGCAGGTGAAACCCATGGAAAATCAGGTAAAAGATGGTGAAAAATTACCAAAATGGGTAATTAAGTCGATATTAACGCTCTTAGGCGGGTTTGTTATTCTTTGGTACTTTCGTGGGGTTGTTTCTGCATTAAGACCCTTATTAATAATACTTTTAGTTTCCCTTTTCCTTTCTTTCGCTCTAGAACCGGCGGTAAATAGGCTTGAAAAACTTGGACTAAAGAGAGGAATAGGAACAGCCCTGACTTTCTTAGCATGTTTTGTTGCTCTTGGCGGTTTTGGTTTTCAAGTTGGATCTCTTCTAGCAGATCAAGTAACCGAATTTAATAATAATATCCCAACCTATCTAGCGGATATTGACGAATTTCTTGATGACAATTTCGGAATTGAAAATGCTACCTCAGACCTACAAGAAAAATATGACTCTGGAGCTTTAGCACAGTGGCTAGGAGATTTAGCTGACGACCTGGCACGTTTTGGGACAACTGTGGCAAATGTTTTATTCCAATTATTTACAATTGCTCTTTTCTCTTTCTATTTGGTAGCTGAAGGACCAAAAGTCAGAAAGCTTGTATGTTCATTTCTTGCCCCACGAAGGCAAGGTCAGATTTTAGAAGTTTGGGATCTTGCTGTATCCAAAACAGGCGGATACATACTTTCAAGAAGTGTTCTTGCCGTTCTTTCCGGAGCAATCCACTGGTTAATTTTTGAAATAATCGGACTTCCTTCTGCACTAGCTCTCGCTTTATGGGTTGGAGTTATTTCTCAGTTTGTACCCGTTGTGGGCACTTATATAGCAGGAGTTTTACCTCTTGTAGTAGGCCTACTGGGTGAACCTGTTGATGGCCTATGGGTATTAGTGACAATTGCCGTATATCAACAAATAGAAAATTATTTAATCTCGCCCAGAATCACCGCACATACAATGCAAATCCATCCAGCTGTCGCATTTGGTTCGGTGATTGCTGGCTCCGCAATACTAGGGGTAGTGGGTGCTTTATTAGCACTACCTGCAGCAGCAACTATTCAATCCGTAATAGGTTCAGTCGCCCGTAGGCACGAAGTTTCAGAAACGTTGCTTTCTACAAAAACTCAAAGAGAGGGTTCCCTAAAGAGAAATAATCCAGAACATATTGAATCGGAACAACAAAGCACCGACTAATTTTGCTGTATTTTTATTTCAATATCTATGCCAGCAGGTAAATCAAGTCTTTGAAGAGAATCAACAGTCTTCGGAGACGGATTGAGAATGTCTAGAAGTCTCTTATGTATTCTCATCTCAAAGTGTTCACGAGAATCCTTATCCTTGAAAGGTCCGCGAATTACTGTATAACGATGCTTTTCTGTAGGTAGAGGTACCGGCCCTCGAAGATCTGCTTGAGTCCTACGAACCGTTTCAACAATTTTTTTTGCTGACTGATCAATGATCTCATGATCGTAGGCTTTAAGCCTAATTCTTATTTTTTGACCTGCTGCCATAATTTAGATCCAGCTACTTAATAACTTTCGTTACAGCACCAGCACCAACAGTCCTGCCGCCTTCACGAATAGCAAAGCGAAGTCCCTCATCCATAGCGATTGGAGCAATTAGCTCAACGCTCATAGTTGTATTATCACCAGGTATGCACATTTCAGTTCCCTCCGGCAAAGCAATGCTTCCGGTCACATCAGTTGTTCTGAAATAAAACTGGGGACGATAATTGGAGAAAAATGGCTTATGTCGTCCACCTTCTTCCTTTGTAAGAACATAGACTTCAGCCTCGAAGTGTGTGTGCGGAGTTATTGAACCAGGAGCTGACAAAACCTGACCACGTTGAACGTCTTCTTTGTCGATACCACGGAGCAAAGCGCCAATATTGTCACCTGCCAGACCCTCGTCAAGAAGTTTTCTAAACATTTCAACACCGGTGCAAGTCGTTTCTTGAGTATCTTTAATACCAACAATTTCTATTGTGTCACCAGTATTAACCTTGCCCTGTTCCACACGGCCGGTAACAACCGTTCCACGCCCTGTAATTGAGAAAACATCCTCAATAGGCATGAGAAATGGCTTATCGATGTCACGTTCAGGCTGTGGAATATAATCATCTACTTGACTCATAAGGTCAATAATTTGAGCCGCGGAATCTCCATCGCCTTCCAAAGCCTTAAGAGCCGAAACTCTAACAATTGGAGTATCGTCCCCTGGGAAATCATATTCGTTTAAAAGATCCCTAACTTCCATTTCCACAAGTTCGAGAAGTTCTTCATCGTCAACAACATCACACTTATTTAAAGCCACAATAATCTTTGGAACCCCAACCTGACGCGCAAGCAAAACATGCTCCCGAGTTTGAGGCATTGGTCCGTCAGCTGCGGAAACCACCAAAATAGCTCCGTCAACCTGAGCGGCACCAGTAATCATATTCTTGATGTAATCCGCGTGCCCGGGCATATCGACATGGGCATAGTGCCTATTACCTGTCTCATACTCAACGTGGGAAACGTTAATGGTAATACCACGTTCACGTTCCTCTGGCGCATTGTCAATATTCTCAAACGCGGTAAATGCTGTATTATCTGGATCTGAATCCGACAATACCTTAGTTATCGCAGCGGTAAGTGTTGTCTTACCGTGATCGATGTGTCCCATCGTTCCCACATTTACGTGAGGTTTATTTCTTTCGAACTGGGCCTTAGCCATGACTCTCCCTCGAGTTTCTCTATTATCTTTATTATTTTATATTACCTTCTCAGTAGGTTAAGCCTATTCACCACGAATCCGAGTGACAATCTCTTCCTGAACTGCTGAAGGAGTTTTTTGATACGAATCGAACTGCATTGTATACGTTGCGCGTCCTTGAGTACGAGAACGCAGATCTGTAGCATAGCCGAACATCTCGGATAGCGGCACCTGTGCGGTAACTACTTGAGCATTTCCTCTTGCTTCCATTTGTCCAACTTTTCCTCTTCGAGAATTTAAATCACCAACTACATCACCCATATAGTCCTCTGGCGTTACAACTTCTACTGCGAAAATCGGCTCCAGAAGAACTGGCTTAGCCTGTTTTATGACTTCTCTAAACCACGCTTGGGCAGCAATTTTGAAGGCCATTTCAGATGAATCAACATCATGGTGTTTTCCATCATTAAGTGTCACTTTCATACCTAAAACTTGAAAACCTGCAAGAACACCAGAGGTCATGGCAGATTGGATGCCAGCATCAACAGCTGGAATATATTCCTTGGGAATACGGCCTCCTGTAACTTTGTCTTCAAAATTATAGGTTTCTTCACCCTCTGTCAGAGGTTCAACAGTCGCAACAATTTCAGCAAATTGGCCAGAACCACCAGATTGTTTCTTATGGGTGTATCGATAATTTTCAACTGCTTTAGTAATTGTTTCCCGATAAGCAACTTGCGGTTTCCCTACATTTGCGTCAACACGAAACTCACGCAGCATTCGGTCAACTAAAACTTCTAAGTGAAGTTCGCCCATTCCACCAATTATCGTCTGACCTGTTTCCTCATCACTTCGAACTGTAAAAGTAGGATCTTCATCAGAGAGAGCACCTAAAGCCTTACCCATTTTATCCTGATCTGCTTTTGAACGAGGCTCAACAGCCACATGAATTACAGGATCCGGGAAGTCGAGCTGTTCGAGCATCAGAGGGTGGTCAGGGGAACAAAGAGTGTCACCTGTCTTTGTGTCTTTAATACCTACACCAGCAACTATGTCACCAGTTCGAACAATATCAAGATCTTCCCGGTCGTTGGCATGCATCTCTAAAATGCGTCCAATCCGCTCTTTTGAACTTGATCGAGTGTTCAAAACAGTTGCACCTTTTTCCAAAGTGCCACTATAAACACGGAAATAAGTCAATTTTCCTACGTGGGGATCGGTCATTATCTTGAAAGCAAGAGCAGCAAATGGCTCATCGTCGCTCACGCTACGCTTTGTAATCTCTTCGCTTCTAGGTTCAATACCTTCAACGGGTGGAAGATCAAGTGGGGATGGTAAATACTCAACTACCGAATCAAGAAGAGGCTGTACACCTTTATTCTTAAAAGCTGTACCGGTTAAAATTGGCACACAATCTCCTGAGAGAGTTCCCTGACGAATCGCCGATTTCAAATCCTCAATTGTGATTTCTTCTTCACCAACAAATTTTTCAAGGATGTTTTCATCGAACTCAGCAAGAAGATCAACAAGTTCTGCGCGATATTCATCAGCTTGTGATTTCAAATCGTCTGGAATTTCTACCTCGTTCCATGACGCGCCTAAATCCTCACCTTCCCAAACTAAAGCTTTCATAGTTACCAAATCAATGACGCCAGCAAAATCAGTCTCTGCTCCTATAGGCAGCTGGATCACAGCAGCTTTACAACCAAGACGTTCTTTGATAGTTCCTAAAACAAAGAAAAAATCAGCTCCAGTTCGATCCATTTTGTTAATAAAACACATCCTTGGAACGTTATGACGATCAGCTTGACGCCAAACTGTTTCAGTTTGCGGTTCCACTCCGGCCACTCCATCAAAAACTGCGATTGCACCATCTAAAACTCTTAAGGAGCGTTCTACCTCAACCGTAAAATCAACGTGTCCAGGTGTATCAATAATGTTGATCCTGTGATCGTTCCAGAAACAGCTAGTAGCAGCAGAGGTAATCGTTATTCCCCTCTCTTGCTCTTGCTCCATCCAGTCCATGGTTGCGGTGCCTTCATGCACTTCTCCAATTTTGTAATTCACGCCTGTGTAATACAAGATTCTCTCTGTAGTAGTAGTTTTACCTGCATCAATATGGGCCATAATTCCAATATTGCGAGTTTTCTCAAGGGGGTGTCGATTAGCCATACCTGTTACCTGTTACCTGTTGCCTGAATTTATTACCAACGATAATGTGCAAATGCTTTGTTAGCTTCAGCCATTTTATGCAAGTCCTCACGACGCTTAACAGATGAACCAACTCCGTTGGCAGCATCCATTATCTCATTAGCTAAGCGTTCAGACATGGATCTTTCTCGTCTTTCTCGAGCGTAATCAACAAGCCAGCGAACAGCTAAAGTATTAGCTCGGCGTGGCTTAACCTCAACGGGNACTTGATAAGTAGCGCCTCCAACTCGGCGACTTCGGACTTCAAGCTGAGGCCGGATACTCTCCAAAGCGTCCTTTAAAACTCCAACAGGCTCACTCCCTGTTTTTGTTTCAACTACCTTTAGAGCGCCATATACGATTTGCTCTGCGGTAGAACGCTTCCCGTGTTTTAACACCTTGTTTACTAACTGGGTAACTGCGCTCGAACGATACACAGGGTCTGGGGTAAGACTCCTTCTAACAGCTGGTCCCTTTCTGGGCATAATTAATTACCCTTCTTTGCGCCATATCGGCTGCGTGACTGGCTTCGTTCCGAAACACCAGAAGTGTCAAGAGTTCCTCTAACAATCTTGTAACGGACACCAGGTAAATCTTTTACACGGCCACCGCGTAATAAAACAATTGAGTGTTCTTGTAAGTTATGTCCTTCACCAGGNATGTAAGCCGTTACTTCCATACCACTCGTTAACCGCACTCTTGCAACTTTACGAAGAGCTGAATTTGGTTTTTTTGGAGTAGTTGTAAAAACTCTTGTACAAACACCGCGCCTTTGAGGAGCGCCTTTTAAAGCAGGAGTAGCTTCTTTTCTTCGCTTTGATTGACGGCCCTTGCGAACCAATTGTTGAATTGTGGGCACGACTTACCTCAAACCTGCCTATTAAAATTGAAAAACGGTGCAGAATTAACTGCGACACGAAATATTGAGTCTACGGTCGGCATCTTCACGTCGCAAAAAGAAATCTAAATATCTCAGTCAATTTCTTCAATAGCTTCTTCAATAGCTCCATTAGCTAAATCTATTACATCAGCTTCATAGGCACCGACAAAACNATCANCGCTCNCATTGNCACTATCTGCTTGGGTAGCTAGCCATTCAGCTAAGTCTTGCTCNTCATCTGCAGAAGAGTAAAAATCCATTGGCTTATAATCAGGAGCGTGAGTTCCCACACGCCTATACTCTTNACGCCCAGTTCCGGCAGGAATTAATTTACCGATAATGATGTTTTCTTTTAGACCGACCAATTTGTCCTGCCTGCTTTCAATTGCAGCTTCTGTAAGAACTCGAGTGGTTTCTTGGAAAGAAGCAGCTGACAACCAAGAATCNGTGGCAAGTGAAGCCTTAGTTATACCCATTAATTCAGGACGGCCTTCAGCAGGTTTCTTTCCTTCCTCAACCAAGTTTCTATTCGTGGTTGCAAAAATGGGTTGATCTACCTGTTCTCCTGGAAGAAAATCTGAATCACCTGGGTCACTAATTCGCACCCTTCGAGTCATCTGTCTTACAACTAGTTCAATATGCTTGTCATGAATTGATACACCTTGATCTCGATAAACTTTTTGAACTTCATCTACTAGATACTGTTGAGTTTCCCTAACTCCTTTAATTTCAAGAAGTTCCTTCGGATCTCTTGGACCCTCAACTATTGCATCACCAGCGGATATCTCATCACCGTCTTTGAATTCCAAACGNGAAATACCTGGNATTAAATGAACCTCTTCCGTTCCATCATCAGCTACAACNGTTACCTCTCGACCTCNTCCTTCATCTTCTCCGATTCTNATAATGCCAGAAATCCTTGACAAAGTTGCCTTGCCTTTGGGAGTTCGTGCTTCGAACAACTCAACTACACGGGGCAAACCTGCCGCAATATCTCTTCCAGCAGCAGCTACACCACCCGTATGGAAAGTTCTCATAGTCANCTGTGTGCCTGGCTCACCGATTGACTGGGCAGCTATTACNCCTACTGCCTCNCCTATTTCTATTGGNTTGCCGGTNGCTAAAGACATTCCATAACANGCCCCAGAAACTCCTTGATCNGAGTCATCAGTTAAAGGTGAAAGAACCCTAACCCGTTCAACTTTTGGATCATCTCGAAGTGCGANCATTTCATCTTCACCAACGATTGTTCCTTTTTCAAAAACAGTTCCGTCAGAAAGTTCTACGTCTTCTGCAAGGGTTCTACTAAATAGTTTTGTTTCTATATGTGAACGAAAACCTGGTTCATCTTCTCGAATATTTTCTACCCAAACCGAACGCACTGGTTTGCCAGTAGCAAAAACATCCTCATCGTTAATTATTAATTCTTGACAAACATCAACTAGTCGTCTGGTCAAATAACCAGAATCAGCAGTCCTCAATGCGGTATCAACAAGACCTTTTCTTGCCCCAGGCGTAGCGATAAAGTACTCCAACATAGCTAATCCTTCTCGGAAGTTGGATTTAATTGGACGGGGAATTAAGTCACCACGAGGATTAGCTACAAGGCCTCGCATCCCAGCAATTTGCCGCACCTGCATCATGTTTCCTCTTGCACCAGATTTCATCATCATGTCAATGGGATTAAACTGATCGGTTTCTAGAACTTCAGCCATTCTTTCAGTAATTTCAGCGGTAGCAGCGTTCCAAATCTCTATTTCTTTCTGCCTTCTTTCACCATCTGTAATAATTCCTCGCCTAAACTGGTTCTCTACTTTTTCTGCATCTTTCTCATATTTATCTAGAATTTCCTGCTTGTCAGAGGGCGTCTTCACATCTTCAATTGAAACAGTGATTCCTGATTGTGATGCATAACGGAAACACTTATCTTTAAGACTGTCAAGACTATTAGATACAACTTTCTTTGGGTAATGTCGTGCTAAATCATCAACAATCGCTCCCATAGCTTTTTTGTCAACTTGGTAATTCACATATCCAAAACCTGCTGGAAGAGCTTCGTTAAATAAAACGCGTCCGGCAGTAGTCTTTTCCCAAACAAGACCGTCTCCACTCTCTGATTCAAGTGCCAAGTCTGGATAACTATCCGATCTGAATTCAATTAACGCATGCAAATGCAGTGCGCCACTGTCTAGAGCTTGCTCAATTTCATGTATTCTTCGGAAGGTTCTTCCTTCACCCGTAGCTCCTTCAACTTCACTAGTCAGGTAGAAACCACCAATAATCATGTCTTGGGTTGGAGTCACTAAAGGACGACCATGAGCTGGACTGAGAACGTTGTTAGCAGAAAGCATTAAGACTCTTGCTTCTGCTTGCGCTTCAGCCGATAGAGGCAAATGTACTGCCATCTGATCTCCATCAAAGTCTGCGTTAAAAGCAGTACAGACTAAAGGATGAATTCGAATTGCTTTACCTTCAACTAAAACAGGCTCAAAAGCTTGAATACCTAATCTGTGTAGAGTTGGGGCTCGATTCAACATAACCGGATGTTCCTGAATAACTTCTTCTAAAACATCCCATACTTGTGGCTTTCGCCTTTCAACCATTCGCTTGGCAGATTTAATATTCTGAGCAAGTTCTCCATCTACCAAACGCTTCATTACGAAAGGTTTAAATAATTCAAGGGCCATTAATTTAGGAAGCCCACATTGGTGAAACTTAAGTGTAGGACCAGCAACGATTACGGACCTACCAGAATAATCAACTCGTTTACCAAGAAGATTCTGTCTGAATCTTCCCTGCTTACCTTTCAGCATGTCTGAAAGAGATTTTAGAGGACGGTTTCCTGGACCGGTAACAGGCCTCCCTCGCCTACCATTGTCAAATAATGCATCCACTGCCTCTTGCAACATACGCTTTTCGTTATTGACGATAATTCGAGGTGCTCCTAGATCAAGAAGTCTCTTTAAGCGGTTATTTCTGTTGATTACTCGCCTATACAAATCGTTTAGATCAGAAGTCGCAAAACGACCACCATCTAACTGAACCATTGGTCGAAGATCAGGAGGTATAACTGGAACAGCATCAAGGATCATAGCTCCCGGTTCATTTACACGACGGCCATGCTCATCTCGTCGATTAAAAGAAGCAACTATTTTTAGTCTCTTAATTGCTTTCTGTCGACGTTGCGTTGACAAGGGTTTTTGATCTTTAGGTGGATCAATCATTCCTCTTAATTTGACTTCTTCTTCATCAAAATCAATGCGGTCAATTAATTGTGATAAAGCATCAGCACCCATACCGCCCTCAAAATACTCTCCCCAACGGTCTTCCAGCTCTCGCCAAAGAAGCTCGTCTTCAATTATCTGACGGGGGAAAAGACCTTTGAATTCTTCCCAAGCTCTATCTAAAACATCTAACTCTTGCTCATACTGTTCACGAATGAACTGCATATCTTTTTCTGCAGCTTTCTGTCGCGCTTTCAGGTCAGCATCTTTGAGACCTTCGTTTTCCATTTCGACTAATTCAGCCTCTAGATCCTCTTTGCGACGATCAAGTTCTCGATCTCTTTCTTCTTCTATAGCGTTTCGTTCTTCAGAAAGTTCTTTCTCTAACTCCGGTAGATCTTCGTGTCTTCTTTCTTCATCAACAGTTACAACCAGATTGGCAGCAAAATAAATTACTTTTTCTAGTTGTTTTGCTTTTAGTTCTTCTTTAGGTTCATTACCTGTTAATAAATAAGCTAACCACGAACGCGTTCCGCGCAAATACCAAATATGAACTGCGGGTGCTGCCAACTCAATATGGCCCATTCGTTCACGACGGACTTTTGACCTGGTTACTTCTACACCACAACGTTCACAAATAATTCCCTTAAATCTAACTCTTTTATATTTTCCGCAATAGCATTCCCAATCTTTGGTTGGACCAAAGATTTTCTCGCAAAAAAGCCCGTCTTTTTCAGGTTTAAGCGTTCGATAGTTAATAGTCTCAGGTTTTTTTACTTCTCCATTTGACCACATACGAATGTCATCGGCAGTAGCCAAACCAATTCGAATATTTGAAAATTCGTTGACGTCTATCACTCTTTATTCCCTTATTTCCTAATTACTATCTCTTATTATGAAAACGCTCTTACTGCACGGGCAGCTTCGCGAGCTGCATCTTCTTCATCAGAACCTCGTTCTGGACGGGAAAGATCAATCCCAAGAGCTTCAGTTGTTCTATAAACATCTTCATCCATCTCTCTGATTTCAACTTCTTTACCGTCATTGTCGAGAACTTCGACATTCAAACACAAAGATTGCATCTCCTTTATGAGAACTTTAAAACTCTCAGGTATCCCGGGTTCCGGAATATTGTCTCCTTTAACAATTGCCTCATAAACCCTCACACGCCCGAGTACATCATCAGACTTGATGGTTAAAAGCTCCTGAAGGCAATACGAAGCGCCGTATGCTTCTAGAGCCCAAACTTCCATCTCTCCAAATCTCTGGCCACCAAACTGAGCTTTACCACCCAAAGGCTGCTGGGTAATCATTGAATATGGCCCTGTAGATCTGGCATGAATTTTGTCATCAACCAAGTGGGCAAGCTTCAAAATATAAACGTATCCGATACCGATTGGCTCATCATACGCTTCGCCGGTGCGGCCATTATAGAGCACCGCTTTCCCGTCATCTCTAACAAGCTTCTCTTCGCCTTCAGCTGAGTCTGGACGAAGATTTACAAGGATTTTGCTAATACTTGGATGGTTGCTCTGTGGATCTTCCTTATCCCAACTAGCACCATCAAAAACTGGAGTGGCTACATGGATTGAAGGTTTTGTACTTGTTCTCGTTTTCTTAGCCTCAGAATCTCGATCTACAGGATCACCAACACCTTCACCATCAATTTCCCAACCCCATCTAGCGCAATATCCTAAATGCGTTTCAAGAACTTGACCTACGTTCATTCTGGATGGAACACCTAATGGATTAAGAATAATGTCTACAGGTGTTCCATCTTTCATATAAGGCATGTCTTCAATCGGAAGAATCTTTGAAATAACACCTTTGTTTCCGTGTCGCCCAGCCAATTTATCGCCGACACTGATCTTTCGTTTTTGCGCAACATGAACTCTTACCAACTGATTAACACCAGGTGGTAGCTCATCTCCAGCTTCCCTATCAAAGACCTTTACATCTATAACTTTTCCTGATTCACCATGAGGCAATTTGAGTGAAGTATCGCGCACCTCACGAGCTTTCTCACCAAAAATCGCTCTCAAAAGTCTCTCTTCAGGAGTTAGCTCAGTCTCACCTTTTGGAGTGACTTTACCGACAAGGACATCGCCAGGTGAAACTTCGGCACCAATTCTAATAATTCCTCGATCATCAAGATCAGAAAGTATCTCATCGGAAAGGTTTGGAATATCCCTAGTAATTTCTTCAGCGCCAAGTTTTGTATCTCGTGCATCTATTTCATGCTCATGAATATGTATAGAGGTTAGAACGTCGTCTTTTACTAAACGTTCTGAAACAATGATCGCATCTTCGTAGTTGAAACCTTCCCAAGACATATAAGCGACTAGAAGATTTTTGCCTAAAGCAAGTTCCCCACTATCAGTTGAGGAACCATCGGCTAAAAGTTCGCCAGCTTTAAATTTTTGACCTGGAACGACTCTTGCTTGCTGATTAACACAAGTGTCTTGATTTGATCTTTCGAATTTGACTAATTCGTGTGTAGTTATTCCTGATTTGCGATATTCGACTACAACAGAACTTGCATCAACTTCAATCACGGTGCCGGCTTCTTCAGCGAGAAGCATGTCAGCTGCGTCATGTGCTGCAGGAGCCTCCATTCCAGTGCCTATAAAAGGAGCTTCAGCACGTATAAGGGGAACTGCTTGACGTTGCATGTTTGCTCCCATAAGGGCACGGTTTGCATCGTCATGTTCTACGAATGGAATTAAAGCGGTAGCAACTGAAACTATTTGCTGAGCTGAAACGTCCATCAACTGTACTTCCGCGGGAGGAACATAAGAAATTTCTGTGGTAGCTCCAAAAAATACGTCTTGTTCTAACTGTTGTTTGTGATCCTGAAGAGATGCTGATTGGGGCGAACGTCGAACCAACACTCGTTCATTTCGGAAAGAACGATCTGGATTTAGTGGTGCATTAGCCTGCGCAACAACGTACTCTTCCTCTTCTGCTGCATCTAGATGAATAATTTCGTTAGTAACTTTACCTTTGACTACTTTTCTGTAAGGCGACTCGATAAAACCGAAATCATTTACACGACCGTAAGTAGCAAGTCCACCAATCAAACCAATATTTGGGCCTTCAGGCGTCTCAATGGGGCACATCCTTCCATAATGAGAAAAATGCACATCTCTAACTTCGAAACCAGCCCTTTCACGAGATAAACCTCCGGGCCCTAAAGCTGACAAACGACGTCTATGTGTCAACCCAGANAAAGGGTTTACCTGATCCATAAATTGAGAAAGTTGACTTGTTCCGAAAAATTCTTTAATTGAGGCAACAACAGGTCGAATATTAATCAATGACTGAGGGGTTATAGCTTCTACGTCCTGAGTAGTCATACGTTCGCGCACTACACGTTCAAGACGTGACAAACCTATTCTTACCTGATTTTGAATAAGCTCACCGACACAGCGAATCCTACGATTTGCAAAATGATCTTGATCGTCAAGTCGATATCCCGGTTCTCCGGNTGCTAGATGNAAAAGATATGTACATGTTGCTAGAACTTCTGCTTTAGACAGGACAGTCTGGTCACGACTCGGCCTTTCTAATTCGACACCAAGATTTTTTTCAATCCATTCGATTTCTGGACCAAGTTTACGATTTAACTTGTAACGACCTACTCGAGATAAGTCATATCGACGTGACTCGAAGAATGCATTGCGCAAATATGCTCTTGCGGCTTCTACAGAAGGTGGTTCACCTGGGTGAACTCTTCGATAAATTTCTAAGAGAGCTTCTTCTTCTGTTGAATGGGAATCGCGATCATTTTCCCATTGACCTTCAAGATAATCAAAATGATTAACTAAACGATCTAGAAAACCAGGGAAGTTTTCTTCGTCATAACCTAAAGCTCTTAGAAGAGTAAACATTGACAAGCGGCGTTTTCTTGCAACTCGACAACCTGCNGTAACATCTTTACCGGGCTTTTGTTCCACATCGAATTCAATCCACTCTCCCCTATATGGGTGGACCGTCGCTGTTACTAGCTGGTTCTTTGCTAGATTTCTTAGCCTGTACCGTTCTCCAGGTTGAAAAATAACCCCTGGCGATCTAACTAACTGAGAAACAACTACTCTTTCAGTACCATTAATTATGAAGGTACCTTTTTCTGTCATAAGAGGAAAATCACCTAAGAAAACAGTTTGTTCTTTTATTTCACCTGTATGAGCGTTCAAAAAACGAGCGCGCACAAATATGGGACCTGAATAGGTCATATCTTTTTCTTTACACTCATCTACGGTGAACTTTGGAGGAGGCCTAAGATCTTCATCTTTAGGATCAAACTCCAATTCAAGTGAAAGCGTTTCACTTACATCGGTTATAGGACTTATATCAGAGAAGATACCTTTCAATCCTGACTCCATTAGCCAATTAAATGACTCATGTTGAACAGCAATTAAGTCTGGTAGTTCTAAAACCTTTTCAAGGTCACCAAACGAGTATCGATCTCGAAGTAATGGTCGAGCAGACAACAATAAACTCCCGGCAGAAGCTGATAAATGCGGACAAACCGTATTACGACTAAATCACACCACAAAAAGCGGAATAATTTTGACGTAACACAGCGAAGTGAAATCCTAATACAACGACACCCCTATGAACAACCCTAGAGGTGCATTCTTTTAATGAATTTTAAAGTAATTTAAAGTAGCTTTTCTAGCTTCCAGCAATTACAAGTCCAAAAACAGTGTTTTATTAGGAAAAAATTAAGNTACTTTAATTCAATTGTGGCGCCAGCAGCTTCAAGAGCCTCTTTCGCCTTTTCTGCGTCTTCTTTCGAAGCGCCTTCCAAAATTGTGTTAGGTGCACCNTCAACAAGGTCCTTAGCATCTTTAAGGCCCAGATTGGTAAGCGTTCTAACTTCTTTAATTACTTGGATTTTCTTATCTCCTGCATCAGCAAGGTGCACGTCGAAGCTGTCTTTCTCTTCAGCTTCACCATCTCCAGCACCGGCTGCAGCTGGTGCTGCTGCTACTGCTGCAACTGGAGCCGCTGCAGTGACGTCAAACTTCTCTTCGAACTCTTTTAATAGTTCACTAAGTTCAAGAACACTCATCTCNCCGATAGCGTCCAAAATTTCTTCTTTAGTAGCCATTTAGGCCTCCTTTTCCTCNGTCTCTGAATCAGAAGCATCATCTGCCTCTGAACTTTCCTCTTCCTCGGTCTCTGAATCAGAAGCATCATCTGCCTCTNAACTTTCCTCTTCCTCGGTCTCTGAATCAGAAGCATCATCTGCCTCTGAACTTTCCTCTTCCT
>PATJ01000009.1 GCA_002713545.1 Acidimicrobiaceae bacterium | reverse complement strand
TAATGATTTTTTTAACACCCATCGAATTAAGAGTTTCTATATTTTGCGCAGCAAGCATTTGAAAAATGTATTCGTTTCCAGATCTTCTTGCCGGGTCACCAGTACACATTTCAGAAGGCCCAAGAATCGAGAAAGAAACATTCGCCATATTTAACAGTTGGGCCATCGCCCTAGAAACTTTTTTGTTTTTATCATCGAAAGAGCCTGCGCAACCTACCCAGTAGAGGAATTCGCTTTCAAGCGGTTCACCACCTTCTATTACTTCAACACCTTCCAAGTCATCAATCCACTCGGTTCTTGATCCTTGCGATAATCCCCATGGATTTCCTGAATTTTCCATTGATCGATACGCATTACCCAATTCCGTTGGAAAATTTGATTCCATTAGAGAGAGGTAGCGCCGCATATCCAATATTTTGTCGAGAATCTCTATATTTACAGGACATATTTCGTCNCAAGCTTTACAAGATGTGCAAGCCCAAACTTCTTCAGGTGTAACCCTTTCAAACATTGAATTAGCTGAAATTGAAATTTCCGCGTCAACTCCAATAGGGGGTGAGACAACTGGATCACCAGTTGCAGCCATTACTTCACCTGTTTTGAGAATTATTTCTCTTGGATCCAGAGGTTTTCCTGTTGCATGAGCTGGACACACACTCGTACATCTTCCACACATAGTGCACGAGTCGGTATCGAGTAATTGTTTCCATGTAAAGTCTTCGATTACTGAAGCTCCAAAAGTCTCCAATTCGGTTTCCATAAGGTTGGGTAGTGGCTTCATCGCACCTTTGGGGCGGTCACGATCCTTCAAATACATATTTAAAGGAGAAGTAAACATGTGTCNNAGCATTGTTATTGGAAGAAGAGCTAAAAAGGCTATAAATGAGACCACATGAGAAATCCACCAAAATTGATGCCAACCATGAACGTTATTTGTTAAAGAGTCTGAACTGTCAATAATTTTTGCCAACGGATACCCAATTAATGACCAGGTTTCTGCGGTTCTAGCTTCCGATTCAACAAGAGCTATTCGAAAAGCTTCTGCACCAAAACCGGTTACACCTATGGATAAAAATATCAANAGCACGACCGCATGTTCAGGTTTTGATTTGATTCGTATTCTGTATGGTCTAAATCGTTTCGGTCCGTATCTTCTGGCCAAAGCCCAAACAACACCAATGAGGAAAAGTGCTCCCGCGATATCGCCAACTGCTGTGTAGGCACGGTATACATCTCCGTGTAAAAATTTTAAGCTTTCTGGAAGTTGATGGTTTATTTCAAGGGTTGTTGTGACCGCGAGAAGAATTAAAAAAGGGAAGTACATCAAGGAGTGCATTATGCCGGCAGCCGGTTCGCGCACTAGGGTCTGCATGTAAACGCCGGCTCTGAAATCCGAAAAACGAGCCTTAGCATTTTTTCTGTTAGTTGAACGGTTATCTGGCGTTCCTCTTTCCCAGTTTTTAACGCGGTTAGCAAAAAGAACAGATCCGTAAACAAGCATCAGGGAGGTAACCAAATAGAAAGTAAATTTTATTGACCCCGGTATGTTTTCAAAAACCTCTCTGGTTATCGGAGAGTCATCATGAAATTTGAAAATTGATGCCGCCACTCCAGAAAGTGCTGTGAAAAGAGCAATTAAAACACCGAGTCCAATAATTGCGTGATGTGGTCTCATGCTGGGTTTTTTCATGACTTGATGACCCTATCTTGTATCCGGCTAAATGTAATTTTGATTTATTGCAAACAGCGTCTATTAATTTTAGTCTAGAAAATAATTTTACTTATTTTGGATAAATTCGAAATTTAAACCCATTCTTTAATGCGTACTTACTGTTCTTGTTTTTCCGTTGACTCAGTCCGAACCAAAGCAGCTTCTGGATCAATCGCTCTTTCTAAAACAGGTTTTTCTATTTTCGGATTAAGTTCGTCATCTAGTTCATAAATGAAAGGCATACCTGTTGGTATGTTGAGTTTTACAATTTCTTCGTCTTTGATTTTGTCTAGATGTTTACAAAGTGCCCTGAGACTATTCCCGTGTGCAGCTATAAGAACTTTTTTTCCAGATTTAAGGTCAGGCACAATATCTGAAAACCAATAGGGAAGTAAGCGGTTCATGACATCTGCTAAACATTCACTTAATGGAATTAATTCTTCGGGTAAATCTTTGTACGCTTCGTTATTTTTTGGATTAAAACGGTTCCCAGGGCTTATAGGAGGTGGAGGTGTATTGTACCCGCGGCGCCATTCTTGAATTTTTTGCTCACCGAATTTTATTTTTGCTTCCGATTTATTAAGTCCAGTTAGATCTCCGTAATGACGTTCATTTAGACGCCAATTTTTATAGATTGGTATTTTTTTGCTGGTACTTCTGTTAACTAATTGAGCTGTTTTAATTGCTCTTTTTTGCAATGAGCTATGTATCACATCAGGNGTTGAATCGGATTGAAGCAACAACTCCCCCGCTTGGATAGCTTCGTCTATTCCCCTAGCTGTTAAATCGCAGTCGTACCAGCCCGTGAAAAGATTNTGTTCATTCCATTCACTTTGGCCATGACGTAGAAGAATTAGGGTTGGCATCTATAAATTCACCATTTTTTCTCTTTTTTACACAATACTTAAAAACTATAATAAAAATGTTGCTAATACCCGACTAAAGATTATATAGTAGATCAGACATAGAAAATAATACATATATTATATAAGATAAGAGCTTATTTTTAACAAAATCAAAAAATTCAGGAGAAAAAAATGGGTAAAGCTGTAGGAATCGATCTAGGAACAACTAATTCAGTTGTAAGTGTCCTCGAAGGTGGCGATCCGGTAGTAATTGCTAATGCTGAAGGTTCACGTACAACCCCTTCTGTTGTTGCTTTTTCAGTAGATGGAGAAGTTCTTGTAGGTGAAGTAGCTAAAAGACAGGCAATTACAAATCCAGATCGGACTATTCGATCTGTTAAAAGACACATGGGTACTACATGGAAAAAAGAAATAGATGATAAGGGTTATACAGCACAAGAAATTTCCGCCAGAACTCTCCAAAAACTAAAGCGAGATGCAGAAGCGTATCTTGGAACTCCGGTGACTGAAGCAGTTATTACTGTTCCTGCATACTTTGATGATGCACAACGAACCGCAACTAAAGAGGCAGGACAAGTAGCTGGTTTGGATGTTTTAAGAATCATTAATGAACCTACATCTGCAGCCTTAGCTTATGGTTTGGACAAAGAAAACTCCGATCAAACAATTTTGGTTTTTGATTTAGGAGGCGGAACATTCGATGTATCTATTCTTGAAGTCGGGATTGACGGAGAAGGACAAGTATTCGAAGTTAAATCTACGCATGGAGATACAAGTCTGGGTGGAGATGATTGGGACGAAGCAGTCATCGAATGGTTGGTAACTTCTTTTAAAAACGATCATGGTGTTGACCTGGCTGCTGACCCAATGGCAACACAACGTCTTAAGGAAGCAGCTGAAAAAGCAAAGATAGAATTGTCACAGGTTCAGCAAACTCAAATAAATCTTCCATTCATAACCGCTACAGATGGCGGTCCTTTACATTTGGATTACTCCTTAACGCGTGCAAAATTTCATGAGCTAACCGCAGAACTATTGAAAAAATGTCGCGGTCCTTTTGAACAAGCGATTAAAGATGCTGATGTAGGAAAGGGTGAGATAGATCATGTAGTACTAGTTGGTGGCTCTACTCGTATGCCTGCAGTAGTCGATTTAGTGAAAGAGATTTCTGGCAGGGAACCAAGCAAGAATGTCAATCCTGATGAAGTAGTAGCGGTTGGTGCGGCGGTTCAAGCAGGGGTTCTCGCTGGTGAAGTTAAAGATGTTCTATTACTTGATGTAACACCATTGTCCTTGGGGATAGAAACTAAGGGCGGTGTAATGACAAAACTCATCGAACGCAACACAACGATTCCGATACAGAAATCTGAAATTTTTACAACTGCCGAGGATAGTCAACCATCGGTCGAAATCCATGTTTTACAAGGCGAAAGAGAAATGTCTCAATTCAATAAAACTTTAGGCAAGTTTCAACTAGTTGATCTGCCTCCTGCGCCGCGTGGCATGCCTCAAATAGAAGTAACTTTTGATATCGATGCAAATGGAATCGTTCATGTTTCAGCAAAAGACAAAGCCACAAATAATGAACAATCGATGACAATTACCGGTCAATCAGCTTTGGATAAAGATGTGATAGATCAGATGGTTCAGGATGCTGAAACGCATGCTGAAGAAGACAAGTCTCGTCGGGAAGAGGCTGAAATTAGAAACAATGCAGACAATCTTGTTTATCAAACTGAAAAGATGCTTACAGATCAGGCAGAAAACATTTCAGAAGAAGAAAAAGTTACTGTAGAGGAAAAACTAAGTGAACTAAAAACATTGTTAGACAGTGATGATATTGAATCAATAAAAAATGCTACTGAAGCTTTAATGGCAGCCAGTCAAGAATTTGGACAAAGAATTTATGAGTCTGCTTCTCAAGAAAGTTCAGAATCCCAGAGTTCGGATAATGATGATGTAGTTGACGCTGAAATTGTTGAAGAACAGTGAATTTAATAAATCCGGAAGAACAAAAAGATAACGGTCTTTCGTCTGAANTTGAGGAAGAAACGTCACAAGAAAGTTCAGAGCGCGAATATAGCGAAGAGACAGAAGATTCAATTAAACCCATTGAAAGCACGGAAGAAAATAGTAGTTCTGATGCTTGGAATGAAATGTCGATCGATGAAATTTTGGCGGAACGCGATGAATTTTTAAACCTTTTGCANAGCGTTAAGGCTGAATTTGATAATTATCAAAAGCAAACAAAGAAAAGAATAACTGAAACACGTACTTTCGCACGTGGAGAAATAGTTGAAAAACTTCTGCCTGTTCTCGATGCNTGTGATGCAGCGGTTTTACATGGAGCTGAAGACGTGGCAGCGATTAGGAAAGCGTTAATAGATTCTTTAGAAAATGAGGGTTTAAAGCTTGTTGGTACAGTTTCGGAAAAATTTGATCCATCTATACATGAAGCCGTTTCACATGAACCTGGTAATGAAGATGAAGATGAACAATTAGTAAGCGAAGTGTTAAGACAGGGATACTTTTGGGAAGGCAAAATACTTAGACCTGCAATGGTTAAAGTACGCGGTTAATAGATTTGTGAGATACTAAGTGATTGCTCAGAAAGATTGGCTAGAAAAAGATTTCTATCAAACTCTTGGCGTCTCAGAGAGTTCTTCAGCTAAGGAAATTACTAAAAGNTATAGAAAACTTGCACGCAAACTTCATCCGGATGCAAACCCTGATGATCAACAAGCTGAAACCAAATTTAAGGAAATTTCTGCTGCTTATGACGTCATTGGAGATGAAAAAAAACGTTCTGAATATGATGAGTTCCGCCGCTTAGGTCCACTTGGATCTGGTTTTAATTCAAGCTCTAATGGGTTTGATACAGGCGGAATACCTTTTGATATAAGTGATATTTTTGGAAATTTCTTCGGGAATCAACCAAGNAGGGGGAATCAAAGAGGTCCAGATATAGAAGCCACTCTTCATCTTTCATTTTTAGATGCAGTAAAGGGTGTTACCACTACTTTGACNTTAGGAAATCAAAAAGGGAAAGAATCTGCATCTGTAAAAGTTAANATCCCACCTGGTGTCGAGAATGGTCAAAGAGTCCGAGTAAAAGGTAAAGGTCAATCTGGGCCTGCGGGGGCTGGGGATTTATTTGTGATTGTGCNGGTAGAACCACACCATCTTTTTGGNCGAGAAGGTAAAAATTTGACTGTGGTTACCGCTGTTACTTTTCCTGAGCTTGTACTTGGGTCTGAGGTAAAAGTCGACACATTNGAAGGTACTAAAGTGACGTTGCGTATTCCTTCTGGGACACCAAATGGAAGAACATTTCGTGTAAAAGGAGGNGGGGTTGCTACTCCAAGAGGAGTTGGTGACCTTTTGGTAACGGTTGAAGTTGAAATTCCAACACAAATGAGTGATGAAGAANTTTTACTTATTGAGGAGTTAGCTGATGTCATGTCTAAAAAAACGCCCAAGGATTAACGCGTTGATTAATAAAGCTAAGGTCATTAGTGAGGTGAGTTTTGCCACTCAGACAGGGGAAAATTGATATGGAAAGACCACAACCTGATCAAGCAGTTTATGTAATTTCAGTTGCAGCAGAATTATCTGGAATGCACCCCCAGACCCTTCGTATTTATGAAAGTCGAGGACTACTTGACCCAGCTCGAACAGCTGGAGGAAATCGCCGGTACAGCGACACTGATATAAGACTTCTTAGACGGATTGCAGATTTAACTGCTGAGGGACTAAATCTTCAGGGTGTAAAACGTATTTTAGAACTTGAAGCTGAAGTAATTCGTTTGAATCGAGAACTTGAACTGGCAAAAAGTCAAATCGNCGATGCAGTGACTGAAGTGCATCGGCAGTATCGCAGGGATCTAGTACCGATAAAACAAAGTGTTACTTTACTTAGGCAACAGAAAAGGCCTTGACCTGCAGTTTTATAAAAAAACTTGAAAACATTTCATAACAAAAAGGTTACAAACAGGTTTCATTCCACAATTAGCCCCTTTGTCTGAAAGGGTATTAACGACTTTTCCACAAGGCATGTGGAAAAGAAAATCTTTAGTTGAAGTGACTAAACTTCTAATAGTAAATATTTTCTCACACTTAAAAAATGCTAAAAAAAAGCAGGAGAATAAAGGTAAGATCAGCAAGTAATTATCTCTATCCGGGAGGTCTATATGCCTGCAACAGTGGTTGTAGGAACACAGTGGGGCGATGAAGGTAAAGGTAAATTCACTGACCTAGTTGCTCAGGACGTTTCGATGGTTGTTCGTTACCAAGGCGGTCATAATGCCGGCCATACTTTGGTAGTGAATGGAGAAACTTTTGCTTTACAGCTAATTCCTAGTGGAATTTTGTCAGAACACGTAACTCCAATAATAGGCAATGGAGTTGTAGTCGATCCAGGTGTTCTAATTGAAGAAATNGATAATCTTGAATCACGTGGAGTAAGCACAAAAAACTTGCGTATAAGTGGAAATTCTCACCTGATTCTTCCCTATCACCAGGAACTAGATGCACTTTACGAAAGTAATCTTGGCGATGAAAAAATAGGAACAACCAAACGTGGTATCGGCCCCGCTTACGCAGATAAAGCTTTGCGCATAGGTCTCCGAGTCCAAGATCTTCTTGATCGTGATATTTTTACGCAAAAGTTAGAAGCAACGATGGAATACATTAATAACGTTTTAACTAAAGTCTTTAACTATTCTCCAATGGATCCTGTTGCAATTTCTAAAACGTATTTAGATGATTATGCACCACGCATAGTGCCACACATAGCAGACACGGTTCATTTGGTTCACGAAGACTTAAGTGCAAAAAAACGTATATTGCTTGAAGGAGCCCAAGCGACTTTTCTTGATTTAGATTACGGAACTTATCCTTTTGTGACTTCTTCCAATCCAGTTGCGGGAGGAGCTTGCACTGGATCTGGCGTAGGTCCACTTGACATTGATCGAATAATAGGGATAACTAAGGCCTACACAACACGAGTTGGAGCTGGCCCTTTTACAGCTGAATTATTTGATGAAGTTGGTGAACATCTAATTGATGTGGGTCATGAATACGGAACTAATACAGGACGTAGGCGTCGCGTAGGTTGGCTAGATCTGGTAATGCTTCGCTACGCCTGTCGTGTTAATTCTTTAACTGAGCTTGCAATTACGAAACTAGATGTTTTAGATGATTTAGATTCAATAAAAATTTGTGTTGCTTATGAGTTTGAGGGTCAGAGATACGATTGGTTACCGCATAACCAGTCCGTACAGAACCAGGCAGTTCCTATATATGAGGAATTTAAAGGCTGGAAATGTGATTTATCAGAGATTAAAAATAGGTCGGACCTTCCAGAAGAAGCTGAAAACTATTTGAATTTTATAGAAAACTCGTTACGTATTCCGGTTGACTTAGTTGGAGTAGGCCCAGGACGGCATCAATATTTCAGACGTCAGAAATAACGAGGTTAAATGAAGGTTTGTGTTGTTGGGTCCGGTGGAAGAGAACACGCACTGGCTCATGTGCTTGCACGAACAGCCGAAGTTGTTGTAGCTCCAGGAAACGCGGGCATACCTTTTTCTACTACCCAACCTGTCAATGAAATAGAAGCTGACTTATTTGTTATAGGACCCGAACAGCCTTTAGTGGAGGGGTTAGCTGATCAATTAAGGAAACGAGGAAAGCTTGTTTTTGGCCCTAATGCTGATGGTGCAAAAATTGAGGGTTCAAAAAGTTGGATGAAAGAAATTCTAGTAGAAGCAGGCGTTCCCACAGCTAGACATGGAGTGTTCACAGAAAAAGAACCAGCAATGAATTTTTTGGAAAATCTATCTGACCTTTATGTGATTAAAACAGATGGATTGGCAGCAGGCAAGGGTGTTCTAGTTACATCAGATCTAGCTGAAGCTAAACAGGCCGTTTCCGAGTATTTATCCGGAAAAGCTTTTGGTTCTGCTGGTAAGAGAGTTGTCATTGAAGAAGGATTAACTGGACCAGAAATTTCATTACTTGCGGTTTGTGATGGTCAGACTGCGGTTCCTTTAGCACCTGCACAGGATTTTAAGAGGCTTAAAGATCTAGATAAAGGCCCAAATACTGGAGGAATGGGTGCTTACTCACCAGTTCCTTTTTTTGAAGAAAGCATGGTCGAAAAAATCATGAATTTTGCTGTGTTTCCAACTTTGGAGATATTAAAGCGAAAGGGAATTGATTACCGAGGGGTTTTATATTGTGGTTTGATGCTTACACCTGATGGGCCGAAAGTTCTTGAATATAATGCAAGGTTTGGTGATCCTGAAACTCAAGTAGTTATCCCTAGATTAAAAACAGATTTAGTTGAGCTACTTGCCGGTGCAGCATCTGGTTCCATTAATTCAGATCCAGTTTTTTCAAATGAGGCGGCTGTATCTGTCGTATGCGCTTCAGAGTTGTATCCAGAAAAATCAAGAGGTGGCTATTTTATAGATGGTTTATCTCAAGCCATGAAAATGAAAGGAATAGATATTTTCTTTTCGGGTGTTAAAAGGACTAATGATGGTTTAGTAACAGATGGTGGAAGGGTTTTAACTGTTACTGGTATGGGACCAACACTTGAGAAAGCCAGAAAACTTACCTATAAAGCGGTCTCACAAATTTCGTGGCCTGGAATGCAAAAACGAGAAGACATTGCTTCTAATTTTTACTTATATAAAGATGAATAGATACACGAAAGAAAGGAACAAAGTGACAGAAAAAGTTGCAGTACTGATGGGGTCTCCAAGCGATTCGGATCGAATGAAACCCGCTACAGAAATATTAGAAAAATTTGGAATTGATGTAGATACGAGAGTTATGTCCGCGCATCGAACTCCAGGGGCTGTTGCGGATTTTGCTTCTCAAGCAGCTGAAGTTGGTTTTTCTGTAATTATTTGCGGAGCTGGGATGGCTGCGCATCTTGCCGGAGCAGTTGCAGCAAATACCACTCTTCCTGTAATTGGGGTTCCATTATCAGGGAGTGCAGTTTCGGGTTTTGATTCCCTATTAGCTACAGTTCAGATGCCTAAGGGAATTCCTGTAGCTACTGTGGCAATAGACGGAGCTATGAATGCTGGGCTATTGGCTATACAAATGCTTGCCTTAAGTGAACCGAAATATGTAAAACTTCTTGAGTCACACAGAGAAGAAATGTCNGCAAGATAGAATGACTTCGTTTTGATTGTGGAAAATGTTCTCGCTAGCCGCTACGCCAGCCAGCAAATGGTTGAAATNTGGTCNGCTGAATCTCGGATAATTCTTGAACGCGAGCTATGGGTAGCAGTATTAAAAGCCCAAAAAGAACTTGGTATCGAAATTGAAGATCAAGTAATTGAAGATTATGAATCAGTCATTAGTTCCATTGATTTAAATTCAATTCGTGAACGTGAAAAAATTACCCGCCATGATGTTAAGGCTAGATTAGAGGAATTTTCTGAGTTAGCTGGGCACCAACATGCGCATAAGGGAATGACCTCTAGAGATTTGACCGAAAATGTTGAACAATTACAAATTAAGAAAAGTTTGGATTTAGTTCTTGATTTAGTTGTTGCTTCATTAAGCAGATTAGGTCGTCTCGCCGCTGAAAATTCTTCGCTCATGTTGACTGGTAGAACNCATAATGTTGCGGCACAGCCAACGACTCTTGGTAAACGTTTTGCGAATACGGCCGAGGAACTTATAAACGCNTATCATAAAGCAAATTTCTTATTAACTAATCTTCCACTTCGTGGTTTGAAAGGTCCAGTCGGTACTCAACAAGATCTTTTGGATTTATTTGATGGGGATAATGAAAAAGTAAGTTTGATTGAAAACCGTGTGGCAGAAATTTTAGGATTTGATGAAGTTTTAGACTCTGTCGGNCAGGTTTATCCCAGATCAATGGATTTTGAAGTTGTTTCTGCACTTGTTCATATCTCAAGTGCGCCTTCAAATTTTTCAAAAACAGTCAGACTAATGGCTGGAAATAATTTAGTTTCTGAAGGTTTTCAACAAGGACAAGTTGGTTCCTCAGCTATGCCCCACAAAACAAATACCAGAACCTCTGAAAGAATTAATGGTCTTTCATTAGTGCTAAAGGGTTATCTATCGATGGTGGGAGGTTTAGTCGGGGATCAATGGAACGAAGGAGACGTGAGTTGTTCTGTGGTTAGAAGGGTGGCTTTACCAGATTCATTTTTTGCAATCGACGGATTATTTCAGTCTTTTTTAACTGTGCTTGATGAATTCGGTTCATTCCCAGCGGTTATTGAGAAAGAGTTGTCGGAAGAACTCCCGTATCTTTCAACAACAAGGCTTTTAGTGGCAGCGGTACAAAAAGGAATCGGTAGAGAAACTGCCCATGAAATTATAAGTGAACACGCTCGGACGTCTTCGATGTCTAGGCGTGAAAATTTGGATGGCCCTAGTTTGGTTGAACTTCTTGATTTAGATNACCGTTTTCCCTTAAATGAAGAAGAAATGAATCAATTATTTAACCAAAGGACAGTCCTGATTGGTAATGCTTTAAATCAGGTTCAGCTAGTAATAGAAAAAATTGCTGACATAGTTACNCACAGNCCTCTTGCTGCTTCATATAAACCAGAATCTATTATTTAAAAAAAGGAGACGTCTTTTGAGTATCAATTTGCCTCACTTGCATTCGGGAAAAGTTAGAGATATTTATGAAATTGATTCTCAGAAACTACTTATGGTCACCTCNGATCGATTATCAGCTTTTGATGTTGTTTTAAATGAAACAATTCCTGAAAAAGGCCGTGTTCTAACCGCAATGACTGATTATTGGTTGGAAAAATTGAATGATTTGGTTCCAAATCATTTGATATCTGTAGATCCCGTTGATGCAGGTGAAGAAATTAATTCAGAAAGTAGAGAGTTTTTGATGGGGAGAACAATGATTTGTAAACGCGCCGAGATGCTCCCAGTTGAATGCATAGTAAGAGGTTTTATCACAGGTTCAGCGTGGAAAGAATATAAAGAAAACGGAACCGTGCACGGGGAAAAAGTTGATTCAGGTTTAAGAGAATCTGAACAATTTCAGCANCCATTGTTTACACCTTCAACTAAAGCAACATCCGGTCACGATGAAAATATTTCTTTTTCCGAATCAATAGAAATATTAGGTTCCGATCTGGCGGAGAAAGTTAAAGACATTTCATTGAAGTGTTACAAACTGGCTGCTGACCTCGCCATGGAACGCGGGATAATTATTGCTGACACAAAATTTGAATTCGGTTTAATAGACGGAGAATTAGTTCTCGCAGATGAAGTCTTAACTCCAGACTCTTCAAGATTTTGGCCTGAAGAGCAATGGTCACTTGGGTCTTCGCCACCATCTTTTGATAAACAACCCGTACGTGATTTTTTAGATGGTGTTGAATGGGATAAAAAACCTCCGCCTCCTAATCTCCCAAGTAAAGTTATTTCTGCTACTTCCTCGCGTTATATCGAAGCATATGAGAAGATTTCAGGAAAGTCATTCGAGGATTGGCCTGGCGGTAGGAGTTAGTTTGGTTTTTTCTGTACTTGTTGATATTTCTTTACGAAAAGGAATNGCAGATCCAGAGGGTTCCACTATTGAACGNTCTTTGCCTACTTTAGGTTTTTTGGGTGTTAGAGACGTGGGTGTAGGGAAAACTATTCGATTTACAATTGAAGCTGGAGATGAAGAAGAAGCAAAAAATAAAGTAGAAAGTATTTGTTCTACTTTTCTAACAAACCCAGTTATTGAAAAAGCAAAAATCACAATTGAAAACACGGATCAAGTAGAAGGAAATTAATGACAGCTACTGTAGGTGTCGCTGTATTTCCAGGTACAAATTGTGAATTGGACTCAATCCACGCGGTTGAAACACTTGGGGGAGAAGGCAAAATTTTATGGCATTCAACTAAAAATTTGTCTGGAGTTGATGCGGTGATAATTCCAGGCGGTTTTGCACATGGTGATTATTTAAGACCAGGAGCTATAGCCAGATTTTCACCATTGATGTCAGCAATTGCCGAGTTTGCAAAAAATGGAGGCCCTGTCTTGGGAATCTGTAATGGTTTTCAAGTTTTAACAGAGGCTGGACTTTTACCCGGTGTTCTTCAAAAAAATAACGGACTTAAATTCTTGTGTAAGACGGTTCGAGTTCGTGTTGAAACAGAAAATACAACACTTACACGAAAAGCTGAAAAAGGAATGGAATTATCACTTCCTATAAATCACTTTGAGGGAAATTTTACTTGCGATNTTGANACTCTCAACTCTCTTATAGACCACGATCGTGTTGTGCTTCGTTATTGCGATAATCCAAATGGTTCAGTCGATGATATTGCAGGTGTTTGTAACGAAACCCGTAATGTTGTTGGGCTTATGCCACATCCAGAAAGAGCATGTGACTTACTTTTAGGCAGTGAAGATGGGAAAGTACTTTTTGAATCTTTATTAGGTATCAAGTAATGAAAATAATAAGTGAAACTTTTTACATAAACGCTTCTTTTTGGGTAGTAGAAANTTTTCATCATGGTTGATTTGCTACACAGAGCTTTAGGGCTAAGCGATGAAGANGCTGCAAAAATTGGTGACATTTTAAAAAGAACACCCAATCCTCTTGAATTAGCTATGTATTCAGTTATGTGGTCTGAACATTGTTCATATAAAAGCAGTCGCTTACATCTTTCTCGCCTTCCAACATCCGCACCGTGGGTTCTTGTAGGCCCAGGCGAAAATGCCGGAGTGATTGATGTTGGAGATGGGATCGCCGTTGCAATAAGGATCGAATCACACAATCATCCTTCAGCTATTGAGCCCTATCAAGGAGCAGCAACGGGAGTTGGAGGGATTCTTCGAGATATTTTTACTATGGGCGCAAGACCTATAGCCCTTATGGATTCACTTCGTTTTGGTTCGTTAGATGATGCAAAGAGTTGTTGGATTGCCGAAGGAGTTGTTTCGGGTATTTCGGGCTATGGAAATGCTGTTGGTGTTCCAACTGTTGGAGGTGAGATTGACTTCGACTCAACGTATCAAGGAAATCCTTTAGTAAATGTTTTATGTTTGGGTACTTTGCCTAAGGAGCGTTTGGTTTTGGGTCGAGCTTCTGGAATAGGGAACTTAGCGGTATTACTTGGATCGTCGACGGGGAGAGATGGAATCGGTGGAGTCAGTGTTTTAGCATCTGCTGGTTTTTCGAACCAAGGAGATNTGGAAAAACGACCAAGTGTTCAGGTGGGTGATCCTTTTGAAGAAAAACGATTAATTGAAGCTTGTTTGGAAATCTTTGATTCAAATTTAGTTGTGGGTATCCAAGATTTAGGTGGAGCTGGACTGACATGTGCCACAAGTGAAACTGCATCTCGGGGAGGAGTGGGAATGGACGTTGACGTAAGTGCAGTTCCGCAAAGAGAACCAGGAATGGAAGCCCATGAGATAATGATTAGCGAATCACAGGAACGGATGCTTGCAATAATTGAACCTAGTAATTTGGACTCCCTTTTTGAGATTTGTGCTAAGTGGGAAGTAAACGCAAATGTGATTGGGAGAGTTACTGAGGGAGACAAACTAAGGATTCTTGATCGATTTGACGGTAATGTTTTAGCTGAAATACCGGCTTCTTCCCTTCATGATGATGCCCCAATTTATGATCGACCTAAAAAGAAGCCTGAGANGAATAAAACTGTTCCTCTCGAAAAGTTAAAAGTTGAAAGTGACGTATTAAGTGATCTTCTTTCACTTTTGTCAGACCCTTCATGGGTTTATAATCAATATGATCATCAACTTTTCTTAAATACTGTTGTGGGGCCGGGATATGACGCAACAGTTTTAAAGTTGCGTGATCCCGTAAGTGGTCTAGAAACTAATAAAGGTCTAGCAATTACTACNGATGGGAACCATCGTTGGTGCGCTGTCAATCCACGAGTGGGAACGAAATTGATTGTTGCTGAGGGATTAATGAATCTTGCTTGCGTTGGAGCGCATCCTTTAGCCCTTGTTAATTGTCTTAATTTTGGCAATCCAGAAAATCCTCAAGTTATGTGGGAACTTTCGGAATCTATAGATGGAATGGCAGANGCTTGTAAGGGATTTGGTATTCCCGTAGTAGGTGGAAATGTGAGTTTGTATAACGAATCTTCCGGAGTAAATATTTCTCCAACTCCTGTTGTTGGATTAGTCGGAAAGATTGAAGAACTTTATAGAAAACCCCCCGGATTTGAGCTTTTAGAAGGCAATCGTTTAGTTCTTCTAGGACCAAGCCACATTGATGTGGGTGGTTCATTGTGGAGTGCTCTGCACGGGCTTAATAGTGGGGGATTGATAGATGTCGATTTAGAAACTCACAAAGTTCTCGCTGATTTAGTAAGAAGTCTTGTATCCGATGGAATTATTGATGGTATTCATGACCTATCCGCTGGAGGGTTAGGGGTNGCTTTAGCTGAGATGGTAGCAAAATCNAAATTTGGTATTACTGTCGCTAGAATTCCTGACGCACTATCTNTTTTCGGAGAAGGNCCAAGCAGAGTNCTAGTTTCAATAAATTCGGAAAATGTAAACGAATTGTTATCTAGGGCAGAGAGCGCGAATATCCCTACNACACGTCTNGGTTTAGTCGGTGGCGACAGGTTCATTGTTAANGATTTAATAGATGTTCCGAAAGAAACTATTGACTTAGCATTTTNGACNNAATTNCCTAATGNTTTAGGTGNNGGAACAGTCANTGCTTGATNAATGGGTATGCGGGATTTAATTCACTTCTAGACATATGATCGCTTNANTGTCAAAAGGTNAAGCTNTTCAGCAAGTTGAAGAACANCCTGAATTATTNTTTGANGAACCNCANGAAGCGTGNGGGGTATTNGGAATTTTTGCCCCCGATCATCTAGTNGCACACCTAACTTATTTAGGTCTATACGCTTTACANCATCGTGGACAAGAGTCCGCCGGTATGGCAGTTAGTGATGGAGAATCAATAACAGTTGTAAAGGANATGGGANTAGTTTCAAATGTTTTCGATGAAAAGAATCTNGCNGCTTTAAATGGGAANCTNGCGATAGGNCAGACNCGTTATTCGACAACTGGTTCGAGTNCNTGGAGAAATGCNCAACCGGTTTATCGNGGTATTGGCAANATTGAATTTGCACTAGGACATAACGGNAATNTGGTAAANACAGANCNGTTNGCAAGTGANGCNGGGATGCTAAAAGGAACNGTNGCTTCAGATAGTGATTTAATTGCTGAATTGATTTCTTTGGANATATCTGCAAAACAAGTCAAAGATTTAGATGACCCTATGAAAGAAGCACTCCAAATCGTTTTACCTAAGCTATCGGGAGCGTTTTCATTAGTTTTTTGTGACCGAGATCGCATAATTGGTGTTCGCGACCCTAACGGATTTCGCCCTTTGTGTTTAGGGCGGTTTGATGGAGGTTGGGTTTTGGCGTCTGAAACTGCTGCTCTTGATGTGATTGGAGCACATTTTATTAGAGAAATCGATCCGGGAGAAATGGTTATAGTCGACGCGAAAGGTTGCAGTTCATATTTTCCTTTTACCGAAGATCAGATCGATCCGCGTATTTGTTTATTTGAGTTTGTTTATTTCGCCCGCCCTGATAGTTATCTTTACGGTCAAAGTGTCCATAAGGCAAGAGTTAAAATGGGTGAAGCGCTCGCAAGACAGGCCCCTGCAGAAGCAGATTTAGTAATGGGTGTTCCGGAATCAGGAATTCCAGCTGCGGAAGGTTTTGCTAGAGAATCAGGAATTCCATACGGTCAGGGTCTAGTAAAAAATCGTTATATAGGTCGGTCATTTATTGCTCCTACACAAGAAATGCGCGCATCAACAGTGAGGATGAAATTAAATCCTTTGCATGAAAATATAAAAGATAAAAAATTAGTTGTTGTAGATGATTCAATTGTCAGAGGAACGACGACACAAGCAATGGTTCGAATGCTTCGGGACGGAGGTGCAAAAGAAGTTCATTTAAGGGTTTCTTCGCCACCTTATAGATGGCCTTGTTTTTATGGTATGGATACAGGTTCAAAAGGTCAATTACTGGCAGCTAATTTAACAGTTGATGAAATACAAAGGTATTTAGAAGTAGACAGTCTTAGTTATTTACAACTTGAAGACCTTCTCACCGCGACCGGAGCAATGGGAGCGGGATTCTGTGATGCTTGTTTAACGGGTGAATACCCCATAGAGATACCTTTAGAACTTTCTTTAAAATCGAATAATAAAGAAAGTCACGATCATAATTTGGATTCAAATGATTTTTTTTCAACTACTAGACAATGAATTGTTGATATTGGAAGATCATGAACTTCCAAAAGGGTGTTTGTTGTGAAAAGTAACGACTATTTGTCCTCGGGCGTAAGTTTGGATGCGGCCAGACAAGTTGTTGAACAAATAAAACCATTTTCGTCAATGACACGCCGACCAGAAGTAATTAACAATTTTGGTGGATTTGCTGCAATGTTCGATTTGGGATTGTCGTCTTATAAAGATCCGTTGTTAGTTTCTGCAACCGATGGAGTGGGAACGAAGTCGGAGATAGCCAAAATGACCGGCAACTATGAAACTATAGGAATTGATCTCGTAGCAATGTGTGTAGATGACCTTGTTTGCGTCGGCGCGGAACCTCTGTTCTTTTTGGATTACATAGCAATAGGCCATTTAAATCCGGAACTAGTTGAGTCTTTAATTAAAGGAATCGCTGAGGGTTGCGTAGAAGCAGGGTGTTCTTTAATCGGGGGTGAAACTGCGGAGCATCCAGGTGTTATGGGCGACGCCTCGTTTGACTTAGCAGGATTTTCAGTTGGAGCTGTTGAAAGAAACAAAGTTATTGAAGTTTCAAATATTCAATTAGGCGATCAAATAATTGGCATAGAGTCGCCAAATCTTCGTTCTAATGGTTTTTCCCTAGTGAGAAAAGTTTTTTCAGAAACTTCTGATAAGTCTTTCGCTGATCCGGCTTGGGAAGGTTCTGAAAGCACTCTTGGCGAAAAATTATTGGAACCAAGTCTAATTTACGCTCCAACTATTTTAAATATTTTGAATGAAAATGAAATTCATGCGATAGCTCACATAACAGGAGGTGGATTACCTGAGAATGTTGCGAGAATTCTAGGTGAAACTTTCAACGCTCTTATACATAAGTCCAGCTGGGAAACTCCAAGAATTTTTTCTGAGATTCAATCTGCAGGTGGAATAAATAATGAAGAAATGTTTCGAGTTTTCAATATGGGTATTGGAATGGTTTTAATTGTTCCTTCGAATGCAACAGATCGAGTATTGGAAGAACTTAATAAAGAAAAAAAACCAGCTCACGTTATAGGTGAGATAGTAAAGGGTTCTCGCCAAGTCGAAATATTGGGGTAACTTCACTTTATGGATAATGACGAATTGATTACTCATTTAAAAAAGTTTTCAATTCAAGAAGGTGATTTCGTTTTAAAATCAGGTCGTAAAAGTAACTGGTTTTGCGACGCAAAACAAACAATCTGTCGGCCTGAGGGAATGTTATTAGTAGCCGAAGCTGCTATACAAGCAATCCCAGACGATATTCAAGCAATAGGCGGGTTAGCTGCTGGAGCCGACCCTGTTGCTTTTGGAGTTGCCTCTATCGCAGCTAATAGAGGGAAATTTTTTCGGTCTTTTAGTATTAGAAAAGAATCTAAAGATCACGGCGTTGAAGGACGACTTGCTGGCGCTTTAGAGAAAAATGACCGAGTTGTTATTTGTGAAGACACTGTTACAAGAGGAACTTCTCCTCTAGAAGCCGCGAAAGTTGTACGTGAACTAGGTGGGAATCCTGTGATGATTCTTGCTGTTGTTGATCGTGGTGGAACTTGCTCTTTGGAAGCTAAAAAAGAAGGGATTTCTTTTCATGCATTAGTTTCCGCACCTGAATTAGGCTTTGATTACGAAAATCAATAGTTTTATTTTCAATACTTCCCGTAGGCTTAAGCCTTATGCCATATTTACCAACTGCTGCCTATTCAATTTATATAAGAGTCGAACTTCAAAATGTACCAAATACCTTAGGAAGATTTGCCACAGCTGTTGGTGAAGCAGGAGCAAACATCGTTTCAATGGGTGGTTTTGATGTTCGGGGTGAAATTTTAACAAATGACGTTGTAATAAACTGTAGAGACGAGGAACACGTAGATTCGGTGATTTCGCATATCAAAGAAATAGATGGTGTTAATTTGTTGTCCTGGCATGATCGAACTTTTGAAATGCACAAAGGTGGAAAAATTGAGATTTCGCCTTTAGCAGAAATTTCTGACAATCATGATCTATCTATGGCCTACACTCCAGGAGTTGCGAGAGTTTGTATGGCTATTCATGAAGAGCCCTCTCGCGTCCATGATCTGACAATTAAGAAAAACACAGTTGCTATTGTTACTGATGGAACAGCAGTGCTTGGTTTGGGAGATATAGGACCTGAAGCTTCTTTGCCTGTAATGGAAGGAAAAGCTCTACTTTTTAAAGAGTTTGCCGGGGTGGATGCTTTCCCTGTGTGTTTAGACGTAACTGACTCATATGAGATCATTGAAACTGTCAAAAAACTCGCACCTTCTTTCGGCGGAATAAATCTTGAAGATATTGCCGCGCCGGCAGCATTCGAGGTTGAAGAAGCGTTGCAAGAAGCTCTTGACATACCGGTCTTTCATGATGACCAGCATGGAACAGCAGTCGTTACTCTCGCAGCTTTATGGAACGCACTTCGTTTGACTGGCAAAGAGATTGAAAATCAGTCTGTTGTAATAGCCGGCATGGGTGCCGCCGGGGTAGCTGTAGGAAAAATATTAATTGGTGCGGGAATCGGAGAGATCGTAGGTGTTGATCGCTCTGGAGCTGTTTATCAGGGACGTGAAAATTTAAATGTTGCAAAAGAGTGGTTCGCTAATAACACAAACCCAGATAGAAAAATAGGCACTTTGAACGATGTGATCAAAGGATCAGATATTTTTATAGGTTTGAGCGGACCAGGACTTATTGATGCGAGTGATCTTCGTAATATGGCTCCAAATCCGATTGTTTTTGCAATGGCTAACCCAGATCCTGAAATTCGTCCAGAGGAAGCTGATGGTCTTGCAGCTGTAATGGCAACTGGGAGAAGCGACTACCCAAATCAAATTAATAACGTTTTAGCTTTCCCCGGAATTTTTCGTGGCGCACTAGATGTAGGTGCAACTCAGATTACTGAAAATATGAAATTGGCTGCGGCAAAAGCTATAGCTGATTCGATTGAAGAAGATAATTTGAATCCTGAGTTCATTGTTCCTTCAGTTTTCGACAAATCTGTGCCATACAAAGTTGCCGAAGCCGTTGCTAGAGCAGCACTAAATGACAAAGTTTGTCGTCCATAAAAAAGATTAGAAAATTGAAATCTAAAGACGTTGATATAAAAGGTGTAACTTTTGATCTTTGGAATACTCTTTTAGTTAGTGAACCAGGCGGTATTGAAGTTAGACAATCTGCTTGGCAAAAAGTAATTGATGAAAGAGATTTGAATATCTCTTCCGATTTATTGCTATCAGTTCTTGAAATGCTCCCAGTCAGATTTGATGTTGAATGGCGAGCTGGCCGTCAATACACAGCCAAAGAGGCACTAGAAGATGCCTTCAACGTTTTTGGTGAGCAAATCACCCTTAAGGATCGCGAGGTTTTTACGGAAACTTTTGACCAAGCTTCTTTTGCTTTAAAAGTTGATGCTGTCGAAGGAGCAGAAGAGGTTTTGGCATATTTGTTCAAGAAAGATATAAAAACTGCGATAGTAAGTGATACCTCCTTGTCGGCTGGTAGGCATTTACGTTTCTTTTTAAATGAATTTGGGATCTCTCCCTATATAACTTCCTTTGCGTTTTCTGATGAAGTAGGCGTTTACAAACCCGACAAAAAAATCTTTATGAAAGCATTAGAAGGAATGGGCGATATCAATCCATCTAAAGCTTTCCACGTGGGAGATTTAAAACGCACTGACGTTGTAGGTGCACGAAACATCGGCATGACCAGCGTCAGATTCAGAGGGGCAAACGATGATCAAGAGAACGAATTAGAAGCAGACTTTATAGTCGATCATTTGATGGAACTGCCATCTTTACTAAATTTATAAGTCAGTCTGTTAAGAGAAAGTTTTTCAGTTCGTCAAATCTTTGGTCATCAATTTTTAGACCATTAAGCCTAAAGTTATCCCAAGTTCCGAACCTTCTCTTAATTTCTTCAAACACTGATGTTATAAAGCTTTCTTTGGCATACAGAAGAGACTTAGCTATTTCCATGTATTCGCCCATAAGTTTTTCAGTTTTATTTTCAACTGTTTCAAACAAATGATCTCTTATTTCTTTTTCCTTTATTTCCATTTCTCTTCCGCGAAGTTTGTTTGTCAGTAAATAATCTTCGATAATTACAGATTCATCCACATTTAGAATTCCGAGTAAAAAAGCAGAAACAATTCCCGTTCTATCTTTACCTGCTACACAATGGAAAAGTAAAGGAAAATTATCGGGGTCAGTTAATGATTCAAAAACCGGCACGTAGGAATCAAGTTTTTCATTGACTGAATTTTTGAAATATTTTTCAATAATTTTCGCCGAGATTTTAGTAGGAACTTCTTTACCATTCATAAAATTTGCGGCGACAGCAAACTCATTATCATCAGAAGACACTGAAAAATTAAGAGTCTCAACTTTTTCCAAACTTGGTGTCGGGTACTTTTCTATTTCCGAAGGTCTTCGCAAATCTACAATTGTTCTTAATTGCAGGTTTTTAAATTTTTTAAAATCTTCTGTGCTCAACTCACTTAAATGCCCGCTTCGGAATAAATATCCAGTTTTGACTTCCAAACCAGTTTCGGTTTTCTTCCCACCTATATCTCTAAGATTTGCTTCTGGAATAATGATTTTTGGAGAGTGATCCACGGAAAGACTTTATCTAAGATGATTCTGGATTGTTTATTTTGAAAATAATGTGGGAAATCTAATGCCGTCGGCGATGATTAACACAGTAACAAGTTAGGAGTTCGTATGGGGAAAGCTGTAATTATAGAAGCGTTGAGAACTCCTATCGGACGGGGAAGAGAATTAGTCGGCCAATTCAATGGGTTTCACGCGACACAATTGCTTGGTCTTCTACAGCAAGGAATAGTTGAAAGAACAGGTATTCAACCCTCTGAGGTAGAGCAGGTTATAGGTGGTTGTGTAACGCAGGCTGGCCAACAAGCAAGCAACGTAACTCGGACAGCGTGGTTAAACACTTCGGGGGACTATACGACAGGTGCTACGACTATTGACACTCAGTGTGGCTCAGGTCAACAAGCCAACAATTTGATTCACGCTCTTATAGAAGCTGGAACAATTGAAGTCGGATTAGCATGTGGGGTTGAGTTAATGAGCCGGGTGGGGCTGGGAGCAAATGTCTTTAACGGTCCTGGTTCCTCGAAACCAGATGATTTTCCTTGGGACAGCCCTAATCAATTCGAAGCCGCTGAGCGAATAGCTTTAAATAGGGGTATTAGCCGTGAAGACGTAGATAACTGGGGTCTTCGATCACAAGAAAAAGCATCGGTTGCACAAAGTGAAGGAAGGTTTGAAAATGAACTTCTTCCAATAAGTGCGCCTGTTTTGGATTCAGAAGGGGAGGCAACAGGTGAGACTTTATTGGTAAACATTGACCAAGGTATTCGTGATACAAATTACGAATCTCTCGCACGGTTAGATCCAGTTTTAGAAAAAGGTATTCATACAGCAGGGAACTCTTCGCAAATTTCTGATGGGGCAGCAGGTTTGTTATGGATGGATGAGGATCGAGCAAAAGCCAACGGATTAAAGCCTCGTGCAAAAATTGTTGCGAATGTAGTAGTTGGTACAGATCCTTATTATTTATTGGATGGTCCTGTGGATGCTACAAAAAAGATTTTGTCAAANTCTGGNATNAGTCTTTCNGANATTGACTTATTCGAATGNAATGAAGCTTTTGCATCTGTTGTTTTGTCNTGGCTTNGNGAAAATCCAGAGATTGATTCNGAAAAAGTNAATGTNAANGGTGGNGCNATNGCNNTAGGTCATCCNGTAGGAGCGACGGGTTCNCGTNTGATNGTNACTGCATTAAANGAACTTGAAAGAAGAGANGGTTCTTTNGCAATGNTNACNATGTGTTGCGGNGGAGCAATAGGNACGGCAACAATTNTTGAAAGGATTTAGNATGGGNGTTCTTGACGGGAAAGTNGCNGTTGTTACTGGTGCNGGAAGAGGTCTGGGACGAGNTGANGCNNTGGAGTTGGCGNTNCATGGAGCNAGTGTNGTTGTTAATGATCTNGGACTNTCAAGAGATGGAATNGGATCNGATACTGAACCAGCNGATTCTACNGTTGCNGAAATTATNNNACANGGNGGNAATGCNACGGCACATTTTGGTGATATTNCTGACTGGGNTCAGTCNAAGGANNTGATAAANACAGCTGTAGATAAATTNGGTTCTTTAGANATTTTGNTNAANAANGCAGGTTTNATTCAGGATTCGATGNTGCANAAAATGACNGAAGAACAATTTGACTCGGTTGTNAGGGTTCATTTAAAAGGACATTTCTGCATGATGCGTCACACAATGGCTCANTGGAGNGAAGTTTGGAAACANNNTGGNGAAAAANCTTTAGGCGGACGNATNATCAACACCTCTTCAGAAGCTGCNTTGATAGGAGCTTTAGGAACAGGAAACTACAGTGCGGCTAAAGCGGGGATTATCGCTTTAACTCTTTCAGCTGCCAGAGAGTTACAAAGATTCGGCTGTAATGCAAACGTTTTGGTTCCTAGAGCTAGAACGCGTATGAANATGGGTGGCCCTTCAGCTCCACTGTTTGAAAAACCAGATGAAGGTTTTGATACATATGCACCTGAACACGTAGCTCCTTTAGTGGCCTGGCTAGCGTCATCTAATTCTGAAAGCGTTTCTGGAAACGTTTTACAGATTTGGGGTGGAGAACTTGTCGTTTATGATAAACCTCGACGAATTTTTGAAACTTCGACTAACGAAGCATGGTCATTTGAAAAAATAGATTCTGAACTAGCTCTTTTTTTCTCTGATAAAGAACCAATAGTTGACGGTTTCGGGATTTAAATATTTTTATTTAAAGCTTCTTCAGTAATTAATTTTCCTAAAGCGTTCAAGCTTTTGCCCGCACCGTCCAAAGTATCAGCTAATTGGATAACCCATAAGAAGTAACGGTGAATTGGATGTGTTGTATCTGCACCTGTTCCACCGTGCAGGTGCTGGGTAGCAACCACAATTCTTTGCCCNGCTTCGGACGCCCACCATTTTGCGACAGACACGGCTTTAGAACATTCCAAGCCTTCATCAATTTGCCATGCAGCTTGTAGTTGTGTGACTTTTATTCCATCTATGTCAATATGAGCATCTGCCGCTTGTAATGCGACACCTTGATTTGTAGATAATGGTCTTCCAAATTGTTCTCGTTCTGAAACATGTTGAGCGGTCATAGTTAAAGCTTCTTCACAACAGCCAAGAACCATGGCGCAAATACCAACTTTTGCTCTTTGAGAGACCTCGTGAAAAATGATTTCACCTTTTTCATCTAAAAGATCTTCTTCACTTAATTCAACAGCATCGAATGCGAGGTTTCCGTAGAGTTCTAGATTTGTAGTTTCTACGATTTTGTTCTGTACTCCCTTTTTTTCCAGAGAGATTATTGCGACTCTTTGATTTTCACCAATAGTTACTGGTACTAAAACAGCATTACTTATATTACAAGCAGGCACTGCAAGCTTTTCGCCCGTCACACGCCATCTATTACCGTCATTTTCGGCGATGAGGCTTGTTGAATTAGTTTGCGGAGTCCATGCGCCCGTAAGTATTTGATTACCTGCGCAAACTTCTCTCAACCAATGTTCCTTTTGAGGGTTTTTCCCATATTGCGCTATCGCCCAAGATCCGAGAATCGATGTTGCAAAAAGTGGCACAGGGGCAACTCTTCTTCCTTGCTGTTCAAGTACAAGGGAAAGTTCTACCATTCCTAAACCGAGACCTCCGTAACTCNCNGGAATAGTTATTCCTAGTAATCCGGAATCGGAAAGTGCTTCCCATAGATTTTTGTCGAACCTCTGATCAGTTTTTTCAATCTCTGCAACCCTGTCACTTGTCGACAAGTCGCTGAAAATTGTTTTGGCGAGGTCAGATAAATCTGTTTGATTTTCAGAAAAGTCGAAATCCATCAGCTTTTTTTACTCTCTGCTTGACGGTTAGCTCTTGTCATTCCCAGTCCGACCCACGCAACAATTTCTCGCATGACTTCATTAACACCTCCACCAAAAGTGTTAATTTGTGCCGCTCGACCCGCCCTTTCTAGATCACCAAAAAGAACTGCTCCTCCCTGACCTCCTTTTATGCGTCCTTCTATGCCAATAATTCCGAGTAATCGTTCGTATATTCTNACTGCTGTCTCTGTTCCATAGACTTTTACTGCAGATGAACGATCGGGTGTAAGGCGGCCTTTTTCTACATCAATTGTCATACGCCAGTTCAAAAGTTTTAATGCTTCAAGTTCTGCATAGCAGCGGGCTAAATCTAGTTGGACCCACGGTTGATCGATTATCAATCCCCCATCTGACGATTCATTTTGGGTAGACCAGATCAGGGTTTCTTCGTAAAGACGAAAGGCTAAAGCGCTAGTAGCTGCAAGTCCAACTCTTTCATGGTTAAGTTGCGTAGTAATTAGTTGCCAGCCACTGTTGATTTCACCTAAAAGATTTTCTGCTGGGACTCTTACATTGTCATAGTAAGTACTAGTTGTTGGAACACCACCAACTGTATTTATTGGAGTCCAAGAAAAACCTTCTGAATCTGTAGGAACGATGATAAGTGAAATACCCCGATGTTTTTTGGCTTCTGGGTCGGTTCTGCAAGCTAACCAGACATAGTCAGCTTCATTAGCGCCACTTGTGTAAATTTTTCCTCCGTTTATTAACCACTCATCTCCGTCTTTAACAGCTTTGGTTCGGAGGGAAGCTAGATCTGTTCCTGCTGAGGGTTCAGAATATCCACACGCAAAAATTATCTCACCATTTAAAATCCCTGGTAGGTATTTCTGTTTTTGTTCCTCCGTACCAAATTCTATAATTGTTGGTCCAACCGTATTTAGTGTTACGAATGGCATTGGACAATTAGCTCTTTGAGCTTCATCGAAAAGAATAAACTGGTCTGATGGTGGCCGACCACCCCCTCCGTATTCAATAGGCCAACCGAGGCCTAACATNCCGTCTGCCCCTAATTGCAGAAAAATCTTTTTACGAATTTCTGAACTTTGATCGCTATTTCTTAGGCTTTCTCTGGTTTCTTCAGTCATGATTCCAGCGAAATATTTTCGCAAGTCGTCTCTTAGCGCTTGCTGGGANTCTGTTTCGTTTAGTTGCATATGATCATTTTGTTTAAGAACGTGACATTAATGATGCTACAAATGTTAATAGACAATGTGGTCGGGCCCGGCATCGATCCGGGGACCTTCCGCTTTTCAGGCGGACGCTCTGCCAACTGAGCTACCCGACCGCAAACTGCGGTAAAAAACTTCAGTTTTGCGGTCCTGACGGGATTTGAACCCGCGACCTCCGCCTTGACAGGGCGGCGTGCACTCCAAACTGCACCACAGGACCAAAGTAACTTCAACTAAAGTGTTTTTGTTACTTTATGATTTATTTAGTTTTGTACCCCCAACGGGATTCGAACCCGTGTTACCGGCGTGAAAGGCCAGCGTCCTAGGCCACTAGACGATGGGGGCTCATTCCTTTAGAAGTTGTGCCACAATAGCAGAGGCTTGAGTATTCGCGTTCCTCTTAAATTATCTTAATCTCCTTCTAACAAATTTTTTGTAGTTTTTATTTATAAAAAGATCTTAGTTATGTTAATACGGTCTTAACTTTATAAATGCGTTTGGGTGCCAAAACTCAATTCTTAATTCCAGTGAGATAGTAATGAATTTGTTACATAAGATTAATTTATGAATTTAAACGATTGTATTGCGGTTGTAACCGGTGGCGCTACAGGGATTGGTAGGGCGTTGGTTGAACGTTTCCATGAAGAAGGAGCNTCAGGTTTAGTAATAGCTGATTTGGATTTTGACGGTGCGAAAGAAGTTGCTGAAANGGTTGGTGGTTTAGCTGTTGAGTGCGACGTATCAGATGAGAGTGCAGTATCAGACCTTGTGTCTGAAGCGGTTGAAAAGTTTGGCCGAATAGATTTAATGGTTTCAAATGCAGGTTATGTAACGGTGGGTGCTTTGGAAGCACCCGATGAAGAACTAAAGAAAATGTTTGATGTTCATGTCATGGCGCATCTTTGGGCCGCTAGACATTCAATTCCTCACATGATTGAAGCTGGTGGTGGATATCTATTAAACACTGCTTCTGCCGCAGGGCTTTTAACTCAGTTGGGTTCACTTCATTACTCTGTAACTAAACATGCAGCCATCTCTCTTTCAGAGTTTTTATCTATTTCATATAGAGATCGTGGAATCAAAGTTTCGGTGCTTTGCCCACAATCAGTAGAAACAGATATTTTGCAAAANAGTCCAACTCGAGAGATGCTGTCTGAAGGTGCGTCTAATCCAGCTGCTGTTGATGGAGTCTTGACACCAGAAGAGGTAGCTCAAAGNGTCGTCGAAGGGATTAGAGAGGAGAAATTCCATATTCTTCCNCATCCTGAGGTTTCAGAATACTCAAGACGCAAAAGTGATGATATCGATAGATGGTTAGCAGGAATGCACAGGTTTCAGCAAAAATTATTTTCTGCGGGAGAGTCTCCATCTGATTGGCTTATTTCTTAAAACCAGTTTTTTTGCGTTTGTGAATTCAAATGAACCCATAGCCTAAGGATGATGCGTGTTAACAGTCCTGATTCAATTCGTTTTAGAGTAAATTCTTTTTTTGCTTTAACAAAACCAGGGATAATCCGTACTTTATTGATTACAACTGTTCCGACAATGTTTGTTGCAGAAAAAGGAACACCCTCTTTGTGGCTAATTGTTGCAACCATGATCGGGGGTTCGCTCGCTGCTGCTGGAGCTAATTCATTCAACATGGTATTAGATGTTGATATTGATAAGAGAATGAACAGAACTAGCAATCGCCCTTTAGTTACAGGNGCAATTACAACAAAAGAAGCGACAGTTTTTGCTTTCGTTTTAGAGGTTTTAGCATTTATTTGGCTTCTTGGTTTCGTTAATCTTCTAAGCGCATTTTTAGCTATTTCGGCGACCGCTTTTTATGTTTTTGTCTACACGATGTGGCTGAAACGTTCTTCGACTAGCAACATTGTTATTGGAGGTGCCGCTGGTGCTGTACCTGTTTTGATCGGCTGGGCTGCTGTAACAGGAACTTTAGAGTGGGCTCCGATTGTGTTATTTAGTGTGATCTTTTTCTGGACCCCACCTCATTTTTGGGCTTTAGCAATTAATTATCGTGATGATTATGCTGCAGCAGAAATTCCTATGCTCCCAGTTGTTACGGGCCTGAAAGAGACAGGAAGACAAATAGTTTTTTATTCCGTTGTTTTAATTGGTTTTTCTCTAGCTTTTCACTTTGTCGCAGAAATGGGTATCTATTACTTGGTCGCATCTATAGGACTTGGCTCTCTCTTTTTATTTTTTGCTTTGCAAGTTTTACTTAAGCCGATTGAAAAAAATGCTTCACGATTGTTTCGATATTCGATAACTTATATTTTTCTACTTTTTAGTTCCATGGTTTTAGATGTTCTTTTGTGAAATTTCAATGGATTATAGAAATAATCGCAATTTAATAATTTAAAAAATTTCATCCCGAATAATTAGTTTTGAACGTCATAAAACCGCTAGCGTGTCATAATTAATACTCGTTTGATCAACTTTTTTTACAATAAAAACAGGTAGATTTAGTTGAGCAAAGTTTCGATTTTTTCTAACCCCCAGGACACAGGATTCAATGACTACTACTGATATCGCACCAGATTCTGTAGCGGTTACTAGTGAACAAAACCAAACTTTATTAGAGCGTTTGGTTACTAACACAAGTAATTCTTCTATAGGAAAATCATGGATTTTCAGTGGTTGTATTTATTTTATTTTTTCGACAGTCTTGGGGTTTTTGCTCGACATCGTAAGATTCGATTCTGATAGTTACTTAGTTTTTTCGAACGTCGACAAGTTTTTTCAGTTTTGGTCTTTATACCGAACTTCTATAGTTCTTTTGGTTGTAGTTCCAGTGCTTATTGGTTTGGCTATGTGTGTAGTGCCTCGCCAAATTGGTGCAAATTCAATTATTTTTCCGAGAGCGGCTGCTTTTGGTTTTTGGGTTTGGTTTTTGGGTTCTGGTATTACAGTTTTTGGATTTTTAGCTAATGGCGGTTTTGGATCTCCAGAATTTGGCAGTCAACGTGAAGCAGTTGCACTCACACTTGTAGGACTTCTTTTAGTTATTGCAGGAATATGCATGTCAGTTATTTGCCTGCTTACAACCATCATTTCAGGTAGATGCATGGGAATGAATTTGAGACGGATACCCATTTTCAGCTGGACAATACTGGTTTCGGGAACACTTTGGATTCTGACATTGCCAGTTTTAGCAGCAAATTCGATTATTGCCTATGTTGATCTAAGGGGCCGTTCGGCAATTTATTTCGGATCTGAAGATGTTATTTGGGATCAAATTTCTTGGGCGTTTACGCATCCTCAGATATATGTATTTGTCTTACCGTTAATAGGGATTGTGTACGACATAGTTCCGGTAGCTGTAAAAGTGCGTCAGAAACTTTATAACCACGACCTTGTCCTAGTCTTTTCAAGCCTTTTTGGAATTATTGGTTTTGGAGCTTACGCTCAGCCATTTTTTGACACACCCGGAACACCGGTTAGAGAAGAGGCTTTGTATGTTGTTACCGCTTTTTTAGCAGTGCCTCTAGTTTTGCTGCTTTTTGGAGGTCTTTTTGAGACTTTACGTATGGGTTCTAAAAATGTCACGAAACACCCTCCGGCTCCTCTAGTTCTTTCCCTTTTATCCTTACTACTTTTGATTTCAGGCACAGTAGTAGGAGTTTTAAGAGCAATAGAACCATTNGAGCTTGTATCTCAGTCGTCTACTACTGCTCAAATGAAACTAACTATCGGCGCAGGGCTTGTTGCAATAGTTGCTGCAATGCTTTGGTGGGGTGAGCTAATTATTGGCAAAAGTGCAAAGCAAGGTTTCGGTTTAATTTCAGGTATTTTGATTACGGCTGGTGCATTGTTGAGCGGCTTCGCAGATTTAGTAAATGGGTTTTTGGGCTTAGATGATTTTACAACAGCGGGTTTTCTTCAGGAAGTGTCTGCTGAACAGGTAGTAAAGACTCTTATTGTGTTTTCATTCATAGGGTCGATGTTGATTTTTGGTGGTGCTGCTGTACTGATACTTGTTGAATTATTGAGATTTAAAAACGGTNCGGTTTCTGAAATGGATCCATGGAAAGGCCATACTCTTGAATGGACAGACGAAACATTGATAGTTGAATCTGAAAGACCATTACTGGATGAAGTTGAAAAGGCAGGAACATGATGTCTAATACAGCTTTGCCGCCATCAGAATCACGACCAAGAACACTTGTCACTGGTGNAGTTCTTGGAAGCATCACGGTTGTAATGTTTTTTGCCGGACTGTTTGCAATATATTTTTCGATGCGCGCAGACGCTAACGCTTGGGGAAGCGAGTGGTTCCCTGAAGGAGCTATACAACTTGTGCCAGGCGGAATGAACATGGCAACTTTATCCCTCTCAGTTATAACAATGGCCTGGGCTGTGCGTTCAGTTTCGAACAATGATCGGATCCATGCATATTTGGCTCTTGGGTTAACGGCTCTTTTTGGTATTGCAGTAATTAATCAAACCGTTTTTTATTTAAATGACATCGGATTGCCAGTTGACCACAGTAAAGCAACTACATTGCTTTTCACTATTGTTGGGGCCCACATGACAATGATTGCGATTGGTGTTATTTGGAATTTACTTCTACTTGTAAGAGCTTTTGGAGGCCAAGATACTAGACGTCATCAGGATCTGGTTTCCGCCCTATCTTTTTACTGGTATGCAGGTGTAGCCGTCTATTCGATCATTTGGATCGGCATATACATAGCGAAGTAAGGGTGTGATCAACTAATGCTTTCGACTGGCTTCAAACTTTGGTTTGGTCTCTGCGTGCTAATGGTAGCAGCAGCTATTTTTGCTGGATATACGACTGGTGGAACAGAAACAGGTCCCATTTCACTTGGTTGGAAAGGCGGAGTCGGTAATCATGTTGTTTATACACTTCTCATGATCGGAGCCGCATCAATGGCTGTTATGGGAATTGTTACCCAGGCATTTCGTGATAGCGACCTTGAGGCTGCGAGTGAGTTACTTGGCATAGAAGAAGTACCGGAAGCTCAAAGCGAGGTAGGCAGTTCTTGGTGGCCTGTATTTGCCGCTTTAGGAGTAAGCATTTTGGCAGTTGGTTTAGTAGTGAATTCCGCAGTTTTTGTTATAGGAATAGTCATTGTTCTTCTAATAGGTTTTGAATGGACAATGACAAACTGGTCAGAGAAAGCGACAGCAGATCCAAAACTAAATAGTGAACTAAGAGAACGATTAATGAGACCTATAGAAATACCAATCATTGGGGCTTTAGGAATAGGGATAGTTGTTTTAGCTATATCTCGGATTCTTCTTTCATCATCGGTAACAGGTGCAGTTTGGGTAGCTACGGTAGTTGGTGTAGTAATTTTTGGCACTGCTTTTTTTGTAAGCAAAAGGCCTTCTATCTCAAGAGGTGTAATACAAAGTATTCTTTTCTTAGGGATAGCAGGTATTTTGATTGCTGGTGTTATTTCAGCAGTAGTAGGAGAGCGAGATTTTCATCACAAGGGATCACATCACGCTGATAAAAGTCACGTTGACGAAAAAGAATAATTTAGAACATGTTTAAAAAAGAATTTAAATCTGCATTTTTTTTGCTCGGTATTTTTGCCGTTACTTCCGCCTGTTCATCTGGCGCTGAACTTGACACATTAAAACCAAAAGGCCCGGTTTCTCGTTCGATTGATTCCTTATCTGATCCTGTTTTTATGATTGCCGGGATTGTATTCTTAATTATTTTTGGTGGTACAGCTCTGCTATGGTTGCGCTTCCGCGACGATCATTCAGATGAAGAATTTCCTGATCAGGTTCACGGGAATTTTAAACTTGAAATTCTTTGGACTCTTATACCAACTTTAATACTCGCTGGTGTTTCAGTTTTCACTCTCATTACTTTGGCGGAAATTAACGACAGTGATGACAATGTGATGGCCTTATCTGTTGACGGCGAAGCTATCTCTTGGGAACCTGAAGTATTGGTAGTAGGACAACAGTGGTGGTGGGAGTACAGGTACTACCTTGACGGGTTAGACGGAGTCGATTTATCTGATGCCCGAAACTTACCTCCCGCTGACATCGTTACATCTACTCAGATGGTCGTACCCACAGGTGAAGAAATTGAACTTAAAATTACTAGTCGAGATGTCATTCATAGCCATTGGATTCCGGCTTTGAATGGTAAAAGAGATGCTGTACCTGGAAGGGTTAGTCCATGGAAAATTGAAGCAGATGAACCGGGGGTTTACTTCGGTCAGTGCACCGAATTCTGTGGTTTGTCGCATGCAAGAATGCGAATGCAAGTAGTGGCCATGGAACCGGAAAACTTTCAAGCATGGATTAATAGACAAATAGAACCCGCACCGCAACCTATTACCGAATCATCTAAGCGTGGAAAAGAAGTATATGAATCTTTGTGTGCTAGGTGTCATGTGATAAAAGGTGTAAATGATGACACATCTATAGGGGCAGATCTAGTTTCTAACGCTGCTCCAAATCTCACACATTTAATGAGCCGAACAACTTTTGCAGGCGGAATTTTTAATATGTATGAACCAGATGGTTCCCTAAATAGAACACAACTTGAGGCTTGGCTCAGAAACGCCCCAGAAGAAAAACCTGCCTACGCCGAAGGTAGAAGAGGCATGCCCAATTTAGGCTTAGATGAAGGTCAAATAGATGATTTGATTGCCTATCTAGAGACATTGGGAGACAAACCAACTATTGAGACTATTGCTGCCACGGAGGTCGAGTGATGACACAAACAATAGAACCACAAGTGGAATCAACATCTGAAGATGAGATAGCGCACCAACCTCTAGGTGTATATACAAGACCAAAAGGCGGTAACGGGTGGCGAGATTGGGTAACAACTGTAGACCATAAAAAAATCGGCATACTTTATGGCGCAGCAGCTCTTTTCTTTTTTCTAATAGGCGGCATTGAGGCTTTATTAATACGTTTGCAACTAGCAACCCCAAATGGAACTGTCCTCGGTGCAGATATGTACAACCAGATGTTCACAATGCACGGTGTAACAATGGTCTTTTTGGTAATTATGCCCCTAGCCGCAGCATTTGCGAATTACTTACTTCCACTCCAAATTGGAGCTAGGGATGTGGCTTTTCCGAGATTAAACGCCCTATCATTTTGGGTATTTTTAGCAGGTGGTCTTTTCCTAAACACAGCATGGATTTTCGGAGATGCACCAGATGGCGGATGGTTTGGATATGCACCAAATACGGGCATTGTTTTTTCACCTGGTAACGGGATGGACTTCTACGCCATAGGACTCCAGATAACTGGTATTGCTTCGTTAGTGTCAGCTATGAATTTGATTGTCACGGTTCTTAACATGCGGGCACCCGGTATGACGCTATTCAAAATGCCAGTTTTTACGTGGATGATTCTGGTCGTTCAATTTCTTTTAGTTTTCGCTGTACCTGTTATAACAGTTGCATTATTTTTACTTTTGTTTGATAGAAATTTCGGATCAAACTTCTTTAATCCTGTATTGGGAGCCGATCCTTTATTATGGCANCACCTTTTCTGGATTTTTGGACACCCAGAGGTTTACATACTCATACTTCCTTCATTTGGAATAATCTCAGAAGTTATTCCGACTTTTTCTCGCAAACCTATTTTTGGATATCCATTTATGGTTTTCTCAGGAATCGCAATTGGTTTTATGGGGTGGGGAGTTTGGGCTCATCACATGTTTGTTTCAGGTATAGGGCCAATTTCAGTAGCTGCTTTCTCTCTTTCAACAATGTTTATTGCCGTTCCGACTGGTGTGAAAATATTAAATTGGATGGCAACAATGTGGGGAGGAAAATTATTATTTAACACTCCAATGTTGTTTGCCACAGGCGTTGTTTCAATGTTTACAGTTGGCGGTCTTTCCGGTGTNACACACGCAGTTGCACCTGCAGACACTCAACAAACTGACACCTACTACATAGTTGCTCACTTTCACTATGTGATATTCGGAGGAGCGCTTCTTGGAATTTTCGCCGGTTTNTATTTTTGGTGGCCTAAGGTATTNGGCCACAAGCTTGGTGAGAAATTAGGAAAATTGAATTTCTGGTTGATGCTAATTGGATTTAATTTAACGTTCGGGCCTATGCATATTTTAGGTTTACAAGGAATGTCTCGACGAATTCATAGTTACAGTCCGGGTTTCGGATTCGAATTGTGGAACATGGTTGAAACAATTGGATCTTTCATAATAGGTCTGGGTGTTCTACTGTTTTTAATCAATATCTATGCTTCAGCGAAAAAAGCAAAAGGTCAACCACCTATTGGTCCGGATCCTTGGGATGCCCGAAGCCTTGAATGGATTACTCCCAATCCAACACCAATACATAATTTCGATGAAGTTCCCAATATTGAAGAACTTGACGATTTTTGGCACAGAAAATATGGAAAAGACGAGAATGGAAAAATAGTTAGAATTGCTTCAGCTGAGGAAGTCTGCCAAGACGGTTCAGCAACGGATGTTCACCTTCCATCACCTTCTTATTGGCCTCTTGTACTTGCATTAGGGTTCCCATTTATTGGTTACGGTCTGATTTACAGTCTGTGGCTTTGTGTACCTGGCGGGATCATGATTCTAATGTCTATTTATGCATGGGCATTTGAACCTCCAGATGACCCTGAAGGAAATCATGATGANCATCATGAAGAAAACAATGATGGTNTGACACAGGAGGTTTCAGTTGACTGACAATGAACACTCCGTTGGAACAGGTTTGTCTAATAACAAGCTTTTAATGTGGGTTTTTTTAGGCTCTGAATGTTTGCTGTTCGGTGGACTAATTTCGACCTATTTGATTTATCGAAGTCGTTTTGCTGATGGTCCGGCGCCAGGAGATATTTTTGACATACCTTTTACATCGGTTAGCTCTTTCGTTTTATTAATGAGTTCACTAACTATGGTTCTGTCTCTTTCTTCATTACAAAGAGGCGACTATAGAAATACTCGACTATGGCTTCTTACAACAGCTTTACTTGGAGCGTTATTTATAGGTGGACAAGTATATGAGTTCACTACTTTCTTAAGAGAAGGCCTTGGTTATTCAACAAGTCCATTTTCATCAGCGTTTTTCACACTCACAGGCTTTCATGGAGTTCATGTGAGTATAGGAATCGTGATGTTGATGTCACTTTATGTTTCTTCAATGCGCGGTAATCTTAAGAGAGAATCATCGGAAACGTTAGAGATTGTTGGTTTATATTGGCACTTTGTAGACGTAGTATGGATATTCATTTTTACTGTCATTTATCTAGTTCCGTCNCCCACGAGTTGAAATTAGGAGTTAACAAATGAGTAAAACTGAAATTGAACATTCTGAAGCTCCTAATGACGCTGAAGAAGAACACGATCATCCTTCAGATAATAAATATATTCAGATCGCGATAATTCTTGGAGTAATAACTGCTTTAGAGGTCGCTACGTATTTCTTTGAAGGAATGCCTGGTTATATTTTGATACCTCTACTAATGATCATGATGGTTATCAAGTTCTTTTACGTAGCAGCTTGGTTTATGCATCTTCGCTTTGATAGCCCTTTGTTTACGAAATTTTTTGTTGCAGGACTGGTTTTGGCGACCGTTGTATATGCCATTGCTTTAACTGTTTTTGAGTTTTGGCACAAAGGTTGAAAATACTACCGTTTGTTCTGCATCCCAGTGTTTAATTTAAGAGGCATAGTTCGGATTTGAAGATGAGGGTTCTAAGTTCAATAAATCCCTGGGCTTGGAAAGCCCATCCAGAGGTTTGGTTACTTGTAATCGCTATTTTCTTACTTGGGTTTTGGGCGATAAAAATTATCGGNCCAAAAGTTGTTACTTCAGATCAACAAATAGTTACTTTTAAACAAAAAATTACTTTTATTGTGGCCATAATTTTGTTATTGATTTCAGCGGATTGGCCCCTACACGACATTGCTGAAGATCACTTGTATTCGGCACACATGCTTCAACACCTCTTAATTACTTTTGTAGTACCCCCACTCTTTCTACTTTCTATACCCATATGGTTAGCTAGACTCTTAGTAGTTAGCGACACTTTAACCGCGAGAATAATTAGAAAGCTTTCTCATCCAGTAGCGGCCGGTTTAACTTTCAATGCATTGGTAGCTTTGACTCATTGGAGTGGTTTCGTACAGTTTTCAGCGGATTCGGGTGCTTTTCATTATTTAATTCATGTTTTATTATTCACTACAGCAATCTTGATGTGGATTCCTGTAGTTTCTCCGATACCAGAACTTCGTCTATCTCTTCCAGGTCAAATGTTCTATTTGTTTCTCATGTCAATTATCCCTACCATTCCCGCGGCATGGTTAACCTTTGCTGAAGGCAATGTTTATAAACATTACGATGATGGCTATCTAATGTGGGGAGTAAGCGTTCAGTCAGACCAACAAGCAGCTGGTTTGATAATGAAATTAATTGGTGGGTTTTATTTGTGGTTAATTATTGTTTTTAAGTTCTATGTTTTCGCTCAAGAACACACTAGAAATCAGAATATAAGGACGATCTCAACCTGAAATTCAATAAACATTAAAATAAGTTTAAGGCTGGCCCTTTTAAAGGATAAGTTCGTTCTAATGATTGATATTCGTTTATTACGTAATGACCCGATTTCGGTTAAAAAATCGATTTCTAGACGTGGGGAAGAGACAACTGATTTAGATCACATAGTTGAATTAGATGAAAAATATCGTAAAACTGCTGAAAAACGAGACCAATTACGTAATGAAATTAAAGAACTTTCAAGACAAGTAGGTGCTCTGCATAAATCTGGAAAAAAAGATGAAGCTGCTCCTCTGCAAGATTCCAGTCGTGAAATGCGAGAAGAAGAAGAAGCACTTAGCAATAAATGTGATCATTTATCCATAGAAATACACGAGTTATTATTAAGAGTTCCAAACATTCCTGCTGAAGAATGTCCTAACGGTAAAAGTGCAGAAGACAATGTGGTTGTAAGAGTTGAAGGGCAAGGTGAAAAGGATTGGGACAGTTGTCAACATGTCCCTCACTGGGAAATCGGAGAGACTTTAGGCATTCTTGATGTTGAAAGAGCAACAAAGCTTTCTGGGTCTATGTTTGCTATGTATACAGGTTTGGGAGCTACATTGTGCCGTGCGTTGATTCAGTATGGACTAGATCGAAACGCTGATGAGTATCGCGAGATAAGACCTCCCACTCTCGTTTCAACAGAAACAATGGTCTCTACTGGGCACCTTCCAAAGTTTGCCGACGACGCATATCATCTTGAGAGAGACGACCTTTGGGCCATACCTACAGCTGAGGTTCCGCTTACGTCATATGCTCGTGATGAGATTATTAGTGAAAGTGAATTGCCAATGAAGTTAATGTCTCACACTTCTTGTTTTAGACGCGAAGCAGGTTCGGCCGGTAGAGATACACGTGGTCTTTTAAGAGTGCATGAGTTTGACAAAGTTGAATTGCTTGCCTATGCAACTCCAGAACAGGCTCAAGAAGTTCATGAAGACATACTTTCTAGAGCAGAGTCGGCAATTGCTGATTTGGGTCTTAGTTACCGTATTCTCGATTTATGTGCAGGAGATTTAGGAAACTCTTCAGCGCGAACTTTTGATATTGAGGTTTACGCTCCTGGAGCCGAACAGTGGCTTGAGGTTTCATCGGTTTCTTGGTTCAGTGATTATCAGGCGCGGCGGGCAAATGTAAGATACCGGTCAGAGGAAACAAAAGGGACATCGGTTATTCATACNCTCAATGGNTCAGGTCTGGCGGTACCACGTGTATGGGCTGCACTTGTAGAGACACATAGGCAAGAAGATGGGAGTATTCGAATCCCCGAGCCTCTTTTGCCTTATATGCAAGGTTTNAAAATTATCGATTAAAAATTTAAATGTTTATGGCAACTGTTGCTGCTAGCACACCAGAAACGATTGTAAGTAAAGAATATATAAAACTAGATCGNTAGTTTCTTTTGGATAAAGAATCCAGATTTGCGCAAAAAGCAGAAAAGGTTGTCAGGGAACCAAGTCCTCCGACACCGATGATTGTTAACATCGAGTCATTTAAATCGATAATAAGACCTAAACAAAATGAACCGATGGTATTGACAGTAAAAGTTCCTTTGTAGGTGCCAAAAATTTTTGATGCTTTCCATCTAATAACACTTCCAATAGCTGCTAGAGCAAGAAAAAGTAGAACTATAATTTTTTACTCCCAGATACTTTTAGTCCACTTTTGAATAGAAATATTCCTGCAAATAAAGAAATAAATAGGTAACAAAGNGAAATAAAAACCTCATTGTCNCGAAACATCAATGCTATTTCGAGAGAAAATGTCGAAAAAGTTGTCAAGCCTCCGCACAGACCCACACCCCAAGTGAGTAAAGCTTTTTTGTCTAATTTTTTTCCTATAAGCACTCCAAGAACTGCACATCCGAAAAGATTAACTAAGAGAGTAGACCACGGAAAAACTTGCGTTGTTGTATTTTCCATGACTAACCAGCGAAGACCCGCTCCTACAGAACCGCCAATTCCAACTCTGAAAAAATCGTGTTTATCCATCTTGCAAACATTACATCTTGATATTTGTAGTCGCTGACTATTTTGATAGACCATGTATATGGATTTACGACAGATACGGGAAGAATATGAAAATCGTGGTCTTTCTGAAGATCATTTAGTAAGTAACCCGATTGACCAATTCAAAATTTGGTATTCGGAAATAGAAGAAGTTGGTTATTCGGAACCCAACGCAATGGTTTTAAGCACTGTTGACAAAAATGCTTCCCCAAGTGGAAGGAACGTTCTTTTAAAAGAGGTTCGTAAAGATGGATTTGTTTTCTTCACAAATTATGAGAGTAGAAAAGCTACAGACATTAAAAATAATGAAAAAGTTTCCCTTACTTTTAGTTGGAATGAATTACGTAGGCAAGTGTTAGTTCAAGGGGTAGCAGAAAAAATCCCCGAAAATGAGTCAGATGAATATTGGGCCATGAGACCCCATGAGAGCAAAATAGGGTCATTAGTTTCTGATCAAAGCCGCATAATTTCCAGTCGAGAAGAATTAGATGTTGCATTTGGAACCCAGAAATTAAAATGGCGTGATGCCGAAGTTCCCAGACCTGACCATTGGGGAGGGTATAAAGTTTCTCCTAATTTCATTGAGTTTTGGCAGGGAAGACAAAACCGACTGCACGATCGAATATGTTATGAGTTGAGCATTGACGGATGGATTGTCAATCGANTGTCACCATAGTTTGTGANTTAATTCTTTTTTTCGTGCCAGCTATTAATACCTGAAATCAGTCCTTTAATAAGTAGGTTTAAATCTTCTGAACGTGGGGTCCCATCAGCATCTGACCAAAAATTGTATTCCCTATTCCACCTTAAGCCTGGTGGTATTTCAATTTGCACACCTCCGTTAATTGGACAATTAACCGGATTGTCAGGGTGTATACCTCTCAGATGTAATGGAATTTGATCTATCTGATCAACCACACGGTACTCTTCGGGAAGGACTCCCCTCAGTGAACCTGCGAGGTGATAAGCCATTTCTCTGTTACTTCCCCCGAGAAGCAAAGCCCAAAAATCATCTTCTTTCCCATAGCCGTGAATGGAGACGAGTGTGTCAATATTTTTTAAAAAATGATTGAGCTTTAAAGATTTTTTTGGGTCAAAATATTTAGACGACAAATGTAGCCTTGACCCTTCAGGCTGCAAGACGGCGTAGTAAGAAGAATCGGTACTTTTCGCTACATCTCGAGCAACGGCTTCAGTAGCCCTTTCCAGCCCGCCTCCGTGTAGAGCGCAGACACCAAAAGAAGATCTAATTTCAATTTCTTCCGTTATTTGAGGAGTTGAAAGAAGATCAGTAAAATTTTGAATCTTTTTAATTTCTCTCATCTTTTTTTCTCTTTGACAAAAGCCGAACAACTTAAATAAATAATTAGAAGAAAAATTATTGAAACAAACACCTCAAAGGGAACAGCCCACCTCTCAGGCTTTTCAAACCAATGATTTATTCTTTCTGGCCATTTTGAAATCACATTCACTACTGGTCTGATTATCAGTATTCCTTTATACATAACTCCTTCAATAAGCAGCCATATCCCTAAAAGAGAAAATCTAAGATATTTTTTCGTGCTACCGGTAAACGCCGGATTTAAACCCCAAAGCACGAAAGTTATTATTGTGAGCCATAAAGCCAAACCTATTTCTAATCCCCCAACTTCTGAAATCCAAATAGTCAAATGTGATTGCAGTTCATTAATTTTTTCAACTATTGGATTAGCACCCGATCCAGGAGAACTTAAAGTCCGAATTTCGTAAATTCCATAAATACACAAATATGCACCACCTGTTAGTAGAGCAAGGGCACCTATTTGATCCATATAAGGCAGCAATTTTCGGAGATTACGGACGATACCACCTCTTGCCAAAGCTAAAGACAGAGTCGTCACGGTTACAACGGCACCCAATCCGAGTGCATAAGCAAGAAAAATTATTGTCCCTTGAATAATCCCCTCTCTGCTAAAACTACCTGAGATCTGGAGCAGAAATAGGGGAGCTGAACATCCGACCGAAACAATCGCATAGGAAATACCGAAGCCAATCACTGAGAACATTTCATTTGATCTTGGACCTCTCCGGTTGAAAGAGGGAAATAGTTTTTGATTTTTTTTGAACAAGAGAGAAAATCCGTATGGAATTAAAAGTATTCCCAAGGCGACGGTTATCCAAGGAGTTTTCTGTGCGATCGTTTCTTCATTTACTAGATGGGATATAACGAATCCAAGAAAACCGAAAACACTCACGAATGTTGCTGTGAGTATAAGACTTACCCATAAACCTCTTACAACTTGTTCTGGTCGTGCTTGCGTGTCGGCAGTATCTTTACCAATAAAGTATCCGAGCCAAGTAGGAAGCATTGCAAAACCACATGGATTAATTGCCGTGACAATACCGAGGCTGAAAGGAAGGACTAGTTCTATATCAAACATCTAATAATTCCATTATTGACTTATCAAGAGTTTCTTCACTTATAGGTCCTTGATGGATTGTTGATAATTTTCCTTCATTATTAAAGAAAGCAGTTACAGGTAACCCAATTGCTTTTAAGGATTTAGTAAAACTCCCGTCGGGGTCTTTCCCCAGTAGATAAGAAATATGAAGCTCTTCAGCCCTCTGTTTAGCTCTAGTTGGAGAATCACTAATATTTATACCTATAAATTGTATTTTTTTCCCATGTTCACGGTGGGCTGTTTCGAAGTATGGCATTTCTTCTAAACAAGGAGTACACCATGTGGCCCAAAGGTTTACCACCATAGGCTGATTAGTTTTTTCGTATATACCTGCAAGGGTTTCAAATCCATTTTCAGTCTCAAAGTATTGATTTAAGACATTTTCATCAAAAGACTCAATCGTTTCTTTATCAGCACAAGAAATCGCAATTATCAGAAATATTAAAAAAATTCTTTTCACACCTATAAAGGTAGTCGGGAGATGACCATTACGACTATAGGCCGTAACGTCATCTCCCAACTGCCTTCTCAAATCGAGGTTCGTTAACTCGTTACCCCTATTTGATTTGGCCGATCATCAAGCAGAACGGAGGGCAGACTGCAGATGAACAGGTATAGGTATAATTGGGAGATCTTCTTCAGGCCTAGATACTTTGCGTGGCCTTCCTCTTCCACGCTTGTTCGCTAAAATTTTTCCTTTTCGGAATAGTTGACCGCCCCAAACCCCCCAAGGTTCGTGACGTTCTATAGCTGCTTCTAGGCATAATGCAAGCGAAGGACACTCTGCACATATTCTTTTAGCTTGAGCTATATCTCCTAGATCTTCAGAGAAGAAAATTTCTGTAGGCACGCCAAGTTGAGAGCACGCCGCATTTTCTCTCCAAGCTTCTGTTTTGAATTCTATTGCAAACATTTTTACTCCTTTTTAGAACTAATCTCAAAAATGAAAAAAGCCGCCGGATTTTCCGGCGGCCATGGTTTCTGCGTTTTAGCTATTTAGCTAGCTATTCCCAGGGCCGCTTTATGGTAAAAAATCCGTACTTGTTGAACCAGAATGAAATTGTCTCTTTGGATAGAGCTACTGGATTAACAGGTGTAAGTACGTGCGAGGTTAAAGCATGATCAACGGTTTGGTGACCGTAATGATTGTAAATGCTGTTATTCATGCTTATATTTCTTTCTCTTTAAAACTGCTGAGCAGCTCGATAAAACAAGTTTACCAAAACTACGCTGCGTGACCACTCAACACCTTTGAGTGAATTTTGTCAACTTATTTTTCAATAAATTCAATAATTGCTAGATAATGCTTTAAATTAAGCGAATTTATAAGTTTTTAGGCCCTTTTCTTCTTTAGGTGTCGCTTCGCCAAGAATCCTTAAATGTTCGAGATGCGCATAAGTTTCACTAGCTGCCATGTCACCCCAAGATCTTTCTTTAAATAAGTGTTTCATATAATCGTTCACAGAGGCTTCACCGATCGAATCTCCTGTTTCTCTGATTAACTGCAATCGATCTACGTGGTGTTGAATAATGTCATCCGTTCTTTCAACAAGATTAGTAAAAGGGTGTCCGTGAGCTGGGAGAACAAGAGTAACTTGCGAAAATTCTTTTGTTCTTTCTAAAGAATTAAAAAATACAGCTAATGGATCTTCCATATTTCCCATACCCCCTATATGTGGAGTGATGGTTGGTAGTACATGATCTCCTGATAAGAAAATCCCATCGACTGGATCATATAAACATAGATGATCATGAGTATGACCCGGAAGGTGAAGAGCTAACCATGTTCTTCCACCGATAGTTATCTCTTCAGAGTCCTCGACGGTCAAGGATGGTTTCGGTACTTGGAAAGATTTTGAATCNGCACCTGTATCGCTTCCGCTCCACTTTCTTAACTCTTCGACTGAAGGGGGCTCTCTTTTCGTACCCCATGGAGTTGGCCTNCTAAGCATTTCACGAAGTTTTTCGATATCTTCATCATCAGCTAGGTCTAGTGAAGCCGCATCAGGATNTTCCATAATGTCGTCATTACCAAAAACTGATGAAAAAGACGAATGNGTCAGGACTTCAACGTCATACTCATCTCTAAGTCTGTGAACTCCACCATAATGATCAACATGACTATGGGTAACTATCGTTGTATGTACATGGTTAAAGTTAGTTCCCAGATCTTTAAGTCTAGATTCAAGAGCATTCCAAGATTCGTTGCCAGGCAATCCTGGGTCCACTAAAGACAACCCTTTGCTATCTTCAAGTGCGTAACAATTTACGTGTCCCAATCCAGGCATCGAAATCGGAAGTTGAAACCTGTAAATACCTTTAGCAACTTCCGTAATTTCCTTTGAAGCTGGTTCTTGTTCTTGTCTCATTGGGCGCGGAGAATTTGTCTCTATTGGCGTATGTTCATTCATGGTTTTATAAAAAGGTTTTCACGATAATGACGGAGTTCCGCTATTGATTCACGGATATCGTCTAAGGCTCGGTGTCCTCCATTTTTTTTTGGAGCGGAATTTATAATTTCTGGATTCCAGCGTTTTGCGAGTTCTTTGATAGTGGAGACATCTATTGATCTGTAATGAAAGAAAGATGCCAAATCCGGAAGACCTTCAGACAAGAATCTTCTATCGGTACCAATCGAATTACCACACAAAGGAACAGTTCCTGCTTTTTCGATGTGATCTTTTAGAAACTCTAAAGTTTTCTCACCTGCCATCGAAAGGCTTGTTGTTGATTTTGAAATTTCATCAAGTAAACCGCTGGAAGTGTGCATTTGCTCGACATGTTTGCTCATGCTCTCTAATTTTTGAAATGGCTGATTGATAACCAAGTTTGGTCCGGCCGCGATTTCTTCGAGATCATCGTTTGTAATTAAAGTTGCNATCTCGACAATTACATCTTCTTTTGGGTTTAACCCTGTCATTTCTAAATCCATCCAAGCCAGCACAGATTCGAGCATACGGGCTTGATGTGTCGGTTATTCACTAAGAAGTGCAAGTAAGGTCATATTTATGCTGAATATTCCAATTATTAGATTAATCGATGATGCAATAATCCCTATTTATGCAAAACCTGGTGATGCGGGGGCAGATTTAGTTGCAGTAGAATCTGTGGTTTTAGATCCAGGTGGCGGGAGAGCTCTCATATCAACAGGTGTTGCAGTAGCTATACCTGAAGGATTTGCTGGATTTGTTCAACCTNGAAGCGGTTTAGCACTTAAACATGGAATCACGTGTTTGAATACACCAGGTCTNATTGATTCGGGTTATCGCGGAGAGTTAAAAGTTTTATTGATTAATACTGATCCAAACGATGCTTTTAAGATAAATAAAGGCGAAAGAATAGCTCAACTAGTAATTCAAAAAGTTGAAGAGTGTATTTTTCAAGAAGTCAAAGAATTACCAGATTCAGAAAGAGGAGAAACTGGTTTTGGTTCTTCCGGAAGGTAAAAGATTTGAAAATAACTTATCTTCCAACAATTCATCCGCGTTCTAAATCTGTCAGGGACACGGGTTCCAATTCTCGAATGAGGCACATCACCCGAGANGTTGTTTACAAAAACGAATGGGATTCTAATTTGGCAGAAGAAGTAAAGAAATTGTTTGACGAAAAAGCTGCTGACTGGTCAATCACTCGAAATATTCCTGCTAGAGGAGTTCCAGTTTTAGATGCTTTCGAAAGAGGTGAAGTCCATGGGCAAAGAGTTGTGGACTTAGGAGCGGGCACAGGTTTGGCCACGCAAATATTGATAAATAAATTTGAAAGTGTAGTTGCGCTAGATATCTCAAAAGAAATGATCAAAAACTCTGTTGTACTTGGAACACCACAAGTTTGCGCTGATGGTAGTCGCCTTCCGTTCGCCAGCAATTCTATAGATGTCTTTTTAGCGATGAATATGATTCTTTTCCCTCAGGAGATAGAGAGATGTCTAAAAGCAGAAGGTTTTTTAGTTTGGATNAGCAGCAGAGGTTCTGATACGCCTATTTATCTTCCTCCGGAAGAAGTCGTTGATTTAATGTCGGCTAATAGTGAATTTAGTTGGTCCGGAGTTTCAGCTCATGCACTTGAGGGGTCGTGGTTGGTCGCAAGACGTAAAATTACCAANTAGCGGTAATTGTGCGTGATTCGCCATTTGCTCTTACTTCAGCAGTAATTTTGTTTTNACTAGGTTGAAATTCAACTTCTACAAACGGTGCCTTTACAGAAATTTTTTTGATTTCTTTTTGAAGAGAGACGGCTAATTTGCTGATCTGAGCAGGATCGATTTTGTGAATTCTTAGGACTGCGGCGAGAGCGACTCTAGAAATTTCTTCAATTTCGCATTCCGGTGAAAATTTGATAGTGGTGAAAGTTTTTTCAGCATCACACATTAGATAATTGTGTCACCAAATTAATTATTTTTAGTTGCNGGGAAAGAATTTCTCTTCAGCGTGCNTTTTTTATTTTTTGAGGACAACATGTGGAATGGCAGTAGTAGTTGATAAAGCAATTTGGCCTTATAAGGGGAACTTATGGGCCCATCTTGCTAGTGACGACAACTTGTCTGAATTACATGATTTCGCTGAGGAATTAGGACTTCGTCTTATGTCATTTCAAGGTGATCATTATGACGTTCCAAAAGAAGTAAGAGATCAGGCAATTATTTTGGGAGCTNTTGAAATAGACGGTCGCGAACTTTTATCCCGTTTAAAGAAAGCAAAATTAAGATTACCTGTGTCTGAGCGCCCTGGAAAATGGGAAAAAATTTTGTTTTTTCCACCTAAAGGTGAGCCGCCTGATTTGAGTGAGGTTAAATTCAATAAAACATTTCCAGAATTAGAAAAAATAGCTAGATCCAACTGGGACTTAGCAGAGGTTACGATATTCCAAAGAAGAAATGAAATGGCTTTACTGCTTGAAGATCCCAATGGTTTGACTATTGAAAAGAATTTCTTAGGAAAATTTGACTGGCGCTTCATNAATNNCAAAATTTTAGAGATTTTGATTTAACAATATNGGTTTGTTCGTGAAAAATAATTACTTACGTTTACTGATTGCACTTTTTCTTATCTGGGTTTTTTCTTCATGTGCAAGCAGTGAAAATACAGTTGAAAAGTTAGAAGAAAACCAAAAAGTCAAAGAAGAGACCCCAGAAGTTTCTAATGGTTGGATCCAGATAGGAAGTCAGAAATTTGAGATGGTATTCACTTGTTACAAAACCAAGTTGGGAGAAGTGGCAGCTATAGGGAATGGAGAAGATAATAAAACAGGAGAGAATATAGAAGCCCTTATCCAAGCCTTTGAAGGAAAACCCTACGTAGGTTTGTTGAAAAACGGTTCAACGATTTTTGAAGCTTCACTAAATGAAACATTAGATCTTTCGGTTGACGATTTTGAGNTAACTGCTGGTGCGATTAGCTGGCAAAAAAATTTAGATTTGGAAACTGGATNTAGTGAGGTAGCTGGTTTTGGATCCTTATTTGTTAAGTGTGAAAAATTTGAAAGTGATCTTCTTGAAGAAAAATTCAGCAATTAGCAGATTTCAGCCATTTCAACCCAAGGTAGTCTGCCCGACCACAATCTAGTTATAAGTCGGCCATCACTTTTAAAAACAACTCGGAAGTTTTTATCAGAAGAATCACTAGGCACATAAATGAGTAATCTTTCAGAAGATCCAGGGAGTATTTTTGTTTCTATTTTTTCCCCAAATAATTCATAAATTAAAGATTCTGTATCTCCAATACCAGCTCCAGAACGAGTCCTAATCAATTCATTATCAATATCAATACGTTCNACAGTGCTTTCCGCAATCCAGAACGTAATTCCTTTNGGTCCTTTATCTGGGATCGCCAAAAAGCATTCACNNCGTGGGGTTANGGGAGAAAATCTTGTTCCAGCTGCTTTTTGAGCATTTTTTACAGTCATGCCGAATGTAACNGTATCTAAACCGACAGTACTGATAGAAGACGAATAATCGAGATTAACTTCCCCCTCTATTTCTATAAAAGGCAGAGTTCCGATAGGTGACAATATTGTTGTNGTAACAGCAGTTGTTGTTGTAGTAGTCGTCGTTGTAGTCGTTGTTGGTGCGGTTANCCGAAGTTCTTCTGNCTGATTATCAGTGTCTATAGCNCCAAACCAGATGAGCGAACTGACCATNGCAATTCCTAAGAGAACAAAAAAAGTTAATCTCATATTAAGAGGTTAGAAGGAATCATTTAATTAGTGATTACTAATCGATTTTTAGCTTTCTTTATAATCAGCCTTATTTCAACATGAATATATTGATAAGCGGCTAGCCTAAATTCTGGGTCGCTAGCTCATCGGGTAGAGCAGGGGACTTTTAATCCCAAGGTGCCGGGTTCGAGCCCCGGGCGGCCTACATATAAAAGGGCAGTGATGTATCTGCATAAAAAATAACAAACAATATGTATAAGTCACTTTTGAATCGTTTGATGAAATGGGTACTAGAAAATATTTATGGAATTTTCTTAATATTTGCTGTCGCGATCATCGCAGATGCAATTAGTAATTTAAATGATCGCATATCTTCACCGGTTATTTCACTGGTCGCCGGTGTTTTATTGGCGAATTTTGGGTTCCTTGGTGCGTGGGCAAAACCTTCTTTGAGCTTAGCTTCTGGACACATATTAAAGATAGGTATTTGTCTATTAGGTTTTCGACTTGTGTTTTCAGAAATTACTGAGATTGGNAGTCCNNTCGCGAGTTTTAATAGTNATTGGAGTTGTAATAATTGTTTTTTTNGGTATTCAAAAAATCGGTAAGATTTTTGNAATTANNNAACCGTTAGCACTTCTTGTCGCNTCAGGNTATTCGATATGTGGAGTGTCNGCGATTGCNGCTATGAAACCTCTAAGTNGAGCNGATGAAGAGGAAACGGGTTATGCAGTTGGTTTAGTTACNTTNTTCGGTTCNATTGCTGTTCTAGNTTTTCCAATAGTTCAAGCAATTTTTGATTTTGANGAGAGTTTATTTGGNTGGTGGNTTGGATTATCAGTTCACGACACGGGTCAAGTNGTTGCTACTGCTTCTGTTGTGAGCGAAGANACNTTNGACTCTGCTGTNNTNGTAAAAATGTGTCGGATTNTAATGCTTGCACCNTTACTTATGTTNGTAGNTTTCAAGCAACATAAAAAGTCAGAAAATTNNCAAAAATGGAAGTTACCNNTACCAATTTTTATTNTTGGNTTTATNGCGGCNGCAGCAATGCGATCTGCTTCAGTTTTTTCTGAAGATTTTATTCAAACGATCGGNNATATAAGAAATTTTCTTATNACAATGGCAATGTTTGGNNTNGGAGCTGGGATACGNCTTAAGNNATTAAAAAATCTNGGNCGTCAACCANTATTGCTCGGATTTATTTCTTGGATNGCTGTTTTAGCCGTAGCCGGCGNAGGNGTNTTAATNCAAAATCAAATATAAGAAATATCTATTTTTAAAGGGGTAGATTNATTTGCTTTGCTTCNACAAATTCATCCATTCCGAAACGTCCTAATTCCCTACCGTTGCCNGATTTTTTATANCCACCAAAAGGTGCATCAGTATTTAGAAANGAACCATTCATATCAACTTCACCAGTTCTAAGNTTTTTAGCNACTTTTAAAGCTCNTTCATTNTCNGAACTCCANACACCNCCAGATAACCCGTANTCAGAATCATTTGCTATTTGAATAGCNTCNTCGTCATCNTCATAGCCAATTATTGAAAGAACNGGACCAAAGATTTCTTCCTGCGCTATTNTCATTGANTTTTTAACATTAGCGAATACNGTGGGNTGNACAAAATAGCCAGAATCNAGTCCATCAGGTTTNCCTAAGCCTCCAGTAACCAGTGTCGCNCCTTCATCTATNCCTGTTTGAATNTAANTTTGAACTCGATCCCATTGCATNTGAGAAACCAGAGGNCCTAATTTACTTGTCTCNTCATCAGCAGGACCGACTGTGAANCCGGCTGCTGCTTGAGCAGCTAGTTCTGCTGCTTCCTCCATTTTGCTNGAAGGNACGAGTAGACGTGTNAANGCACTGCAAGTTTGTCCNGAGTTTAGAAAGCAAGCTCCNACCGCAGAAGGAATAGCGGCTGAAAGGTCTGCATCATCAAGGATAATATTTGCNGATTTACCTCCAAGTTCNTGGTGNACACGNGTTACGTTNGCNGCGGCTATTTCNGCTACTCGNGTACCGGCNCGNGTAGAACCTGTAAAAGAGACCATGTCAACATCNGGATGNGCTGCAATAGCTTCNCCNACTACAGGTCCNACCCCTGANACAAGATTAAAGACACCTTTNGGAAAATTTAATTCGTCAATTATTTCAGCTAAAAGAAANGCGTTTAANGGNGCAACTTCGCTNGGTTTAAGAACCACTGTGCAACCCACNGCCATAGCNGGNGCAACTTTNGCCATTATTTGATGAAGAGGNTANTTCCAAGGAGTAATGCAGCCGACTACCCCAATAGGTTCGCGTGTTACTAGTGACCTNCCNATGGTTTCTTCGAATGGAAACTCTCTAGCTGTACCTGAAATACTGGCNGTCGTAGTTGCTGGCAGNCCTGCTTGAATCATCATCGACATTTTTCCNGGCATACCTACTTCTTNNGAGATAAGTTCACCAATTTCAGCNCTTCTNTCACCGAGTTTTGCNGCGAGNTTTTCTATNTAAGAGAGNCTTTCNTCAAGAGAGGTTTCTGACCATCCNTGNAAAGCTTCTTTTGCTGCCTTAACNGCTAAATCAACATCTTCTTTTGTNCCTGCTGGNGTTGATCCAATAATTTCTTCGGTTGAAGGGTTTATTACGTNGATANTTTCTGTTCCACTTGATGCNANCCANTTNCCATCAACGTAAATTTCACTTCGGTTATTCATTTTTTTCCTTTTTAATTAAGAGATGGGAATAGTNCTNTNCACATCNAGTCGAATTTTTACTCAGNAATTTGTTTTGCTAATGATGNTGGNGCTTTTATCAGATAACTNATNTCAAGAAAGTCAGTTANTTGTTCNGNTGTTGCATCNGTCAGTCTGACTAGAAGATTGTCAGAACCGTCGTAATGNGGAGTGGTNAAGAGCACNCCATCGTATTGNTCNATAAGTNTTTCTTTNTNATCNAGNTCACAGAAAATTACNAACACTTCNGTATCGGTNATTTCATCTCGTTCNTATTCGCGTTCGCTCCAGATTCTACAAAATGCTTTACCTTTAACTTTAAGCCCAGCTGTCCCATAGAAAGTTGTTTCTTCCACTTCTGGGAGGCCCATTCCTATTTTCCAAACATCGTTAAAAGTGGCCATGCGGTTCCTTTCAAGCATTAGGTACAAAAGATATTCCTATATATTTTCGCAGCATAGAAGCGAAAAAAGAACATAAAAGTTTTGACTATAAAATTTTTGTTTGTGTAATAACATTTTTCTATGTACCAAGTTGTATTAGGAAAAAGCAACGAAAATAAAAATGAAAAAAGTTGAAATACCAAATATCGATATCACTGCATTGATTGTTAATGGTGTCGGCAAACGAAAAGCAAGAGATGAGTTGATAGCCGCTTTTGAAGAAATCGGTTTTGCTGTACTAGTTGGTCATGGAATAGAAAAAAAACGTTTATCTGAAATGAGAGAACTATTAATTCGTGTCTTTAGTGTCCCAGATTCTGTTAAAGAAGGGTTATCAATTTCGCAAAGCAATTATAGGGGTTATATACCACTTGGATTTTTCTCACCTAATGAAAAAAAAGTTCTTGAAGAAACAAAAAATGATCTTTACGAGGGTTTCAAACTGCATTGGGAATGCCCCAAGGAACATCCTGTAAAAGATGAGTGCAAACTTTATGGTTCAAATAAATGGGTCAAAGAAGTCGAGGACATGGAAGAAACCCTTCTTTCATACTGGGAAGATTGTGATCTTTTAGCATCTACACTTCTTTCACATTTGGCTATTGCACTAGGAGTAAAACCTGACATCCTTTTAGATTTTTTTAATGAACCACTAACTAACATGACTTTGCTTCATTACCCAGTTTCAAGTACAGAATCCCAAAGATCAGGAATNCACCCACATAAAGACATAAGTTCAATAACCATTCTCCATCCAGACCCTTTAGGAGGACTTGAAATTAGAACAAGAAAAGGTGAATGGTTAGAAATTTTCTGCCCTCCGGATGCACTTTTGGTAAATATAGGTGACTTGATGGAGGTATGGTCCGGTGGCCGTTTTATTTCTACACCACATCGTGTTTTGAATCGCACCCAAGAATCTCGTTACAGTGCTCCATATTTTTCNGTTCCTCGTTACTCGACTTTAGTTAAACGTCTGGTCGAATATGACAATAATTTTAAGCCAAGGGAAATCCTAGTAGGTGAAGTTTCAGCTGAAGTATGGCGAACAAACTGGCCTGATGAGATTTCGTCGCAATCCAGCTATCAATTGGGCTCAATCAACTAGTTTGATCGATCAGCTTTCTTATCTTCGGGTAGATCNCCCGAGGTAGTTTTAATTGCTTCATCAAGGTGATGATAATCGGAAGCTAAGTTACTAAAAATATTTAATACAGTTTTAAGCCCAGTTGGAGGATCTAAAACCCCGGCGGTTATAGCTCTTGATTCAGTTCTTCCTCTGTCTTCCCAAAAAAGGCTTGATCCACAATTAGAGCAGAATCCATATTTTACTTCTTTGGTTCTTTCCCACCAAGTAAGAGTTGAGTCAGATTCGAAAAAAAAGTTTTCGATTTGAGCGGATGTNCCTGCCATGAAGTGGCCTGTCCAGCGGCGACATGGATCACAATGACAATTGACTACATCTCTNAATTCGCCTGTTATTTGGAAACGAACGTTACCGCAGGCGCAACTTCCAGTTGTTATATTTCCGGCGGGNTGATTTGAATTTTTTCTTTTATTCATGACTCCTCCGTGATTAATTTGAAATTGGATTTATGTTTTTAGGTTTTCGAGTTTTCTTACCATTGAGCAAGGTGCCGATTAGGGTGTATCTGACGAATAATCGGTAAGAGGCCAATAAAATCGGACCTACTGAAACACAGATAAGCAAAAATTTTAGAAATGAAAAAAGCTCCCAGTCTCTAAATAGCCATTGTGCTGCTATAACAAGTGGTAAATGTGCGATATACATCCAATAAGACGCATCAGATAAATAACGAACACTGTTTTTCTCATTNATAAAAAGTTTTCTAAAAAGTCCTATGAGACCAATGGACATTCCCCAGGNATAAAGAATTTGCAAAAGTGAAGCAGNAAACCATGAATCCCCTTCGAAAGTTTCCTCTAAACCTGNAGGTAAAAGACCCAAAACAGTTACTGGAAGGAGCAAATACCATCTCTTTCCTAGGTGATCAATTAATGGCTCCGATTCTTTTGTTCTTATACCAAAAGCTATTGAACCGAAAGCAAAGAAAATACCGTAGTAAACAAGAAGATGAGCCGGTGGAAAAAATTCCGTGAAAGTATCAGGACCAAAGGATGGGTAATTTCCGTTGTCTCCCATTTTTAATTGAGCGAGGAGAGAAGCAGGTATCAGGAGCCAAATAAGGTGACGATTAAAGTCAGGTGCATTCTTTATAAGTGTTCTGCTCATTTGTAGCAAAATTGAAATTACGCAGAAAGCCGCAACCATCCAACACAAGAACCACAAGAACCACAAATGATGGAATTGGTTCANCCAAGATTCTATGTCTTTCTTTGAGTCATTAAGNTCGTTCCCAGCCCAGTTAAACCAAAAAAGATCATCCCAACTCTGACCTGATTCGCGTACATCTTTAGCACCAAAATCGACAAGAANTTCAGCACTTTTGGTGCTACCCGCAAAAACAGCTAGAACCAGAGGGGTCTCATCTTTAATATTAAGCGGGTCTGGTTCTGCACCTGCCTCAAGAAGCACTTTGAGTATTTCATGGTTACCCAAAAGAGCTGCTAGGTGAAGAGGTGTGTTGGCTTCATCACCGCGAACATTTATGTCACCACCCATTGAAATGACGGTTTCGACTTTTTTCACATTTCCTGCAAAAATAGGCGTCCAAATATCTTCAATATTTTGCGTTTTTTCATATTCTGACAATGCCGCTTCTTCACTAACCCAGTTCATTAAAGGGATTATTGTGACAAAGCAAATCAACAGTGGAAGGAAAATTCTTTTAAATCTATGCCGAACCAGTTGATTTAAACCGCGTTTTTTCCAGACCATCGATGTGAAAAATCCGCTAAGAAGAAAAAAAAGTTGCATACGAAAGCCATGAATGCCAAATACAAGCCACCAGAAAAACTCACTACCAGCACGAATGTCTTCAACTGACCAAACACCACCCAGAAAAGACATAGCTGCATGAAGCACAATCCCNAGGAGCATGGCAAAACCTCTTAACGCATCAAGATCATGCCACCTTTTAGGTAAAGTTTTTTCTGTCACTCAAAAAAGTTTAGGTTTTGCAATTTAATTAGATAACACGTCAAGTACAGTTTTCCAGCCTTTGTCTTTCTCATTGTTGCGATAAAATTCGCAATAACCGCATTCTGTGCATGCTACAAAACCGAATTTCTGGTTTTGCAGATTCATATATCTTGATACGCCTTCACCTGTTGTGCGAATTTCACCAGTTTCAGCTTGTAGATTTCCACATTTTTGACATTTAAAAGTGCTGATAATAATCCCCCTATTGATTTAATTAAACCTTAAACCAGTTTCGTTTTTCAATCCGTGAATTAGTTAATTTTAGACCTCGGACTGTTTTAGAGCATTTTTTTAAGTTAAAATAGGCATAACTTAAAATTAAGATTTCTTAAGGAAAAAAATGGTAACACTTACAGAAGAAGCAAAAAATAAAGTTAGCGAATTATTGTCTCAGGAAACTGAAGACATGGCTTTGCGTGTCGCCGTAAGACCGGGTGGATGTTCGGGCTTTAGTTATGAGATGTATTTTGATACTGATAAAGCAGAAGATGATGTTGAAAAGCTTTTTGATGAGGTTCGTGTAGTAGTTGATCCATCGAGTGCTGAATTATTGGTAGGAGCAACTCTTGATTTTAAAGATGGGCTTAATGGAGCCGGTTTTGCTATTGATAATCCAAACGCTCAAAAAACCTGTGGATGCGGTAAATCTTTTTCTTGATTTCTTTTTAAAGCACAGTTGATAATGCTTCTGATACCTCTTTGGTGTCCATCGCAAAGTGGAGAATGCTTTTAACCACATTTTCATTATCTGCAACGATCAAACTTGGTTCAAAGGTAAGGCCAAAAGCTTCAACAACGGGTGCAACAGAAAAGTTTTGTTTTGCTGGTTCCTTAAAAACTTCGGCGTGAATGATTGACAGCTTTTCTCCTAGCAATTCTGATTGTTTAATAAGGATGTCTAGAGCAGGACCACAAACATCCTGTTGGCAAAATTGGGGTGTAGAGATAAGCAATGCTGTGGGAGTGGGCTTAGACAGGGACTCATCAAGACTTTCTTTGTGAAGAGCGCAAGGGCCTGATGATTTAGTGCAAATAGGATTAATTTGTAAATTATTTTGGATTGTTGGCGTTTTTATAGAGGGCATTTTTTGGCCAATCTGAATTAATTTAATATCTGACGGTTGCGCTACAAGTAGTCGATGGTGACCAGTTAAACCTCTACCCTCAACTTTATATTCGCCAGATCTGGGAGGATTAAAGATTAGAGGAAAATATGGGATCACCCCAAGTTCTCCATGTTGGTCAACTTTCCCTTCGAAAATCGTTTCCCCAGAGTTAACCTCTTTTACAACTAATTCAATTGAATTAGGAGCTTCTTCANACACAGGCCAACCTTCTTCACCAAGAAGNACGTAGGGAGCGCGCTGAGGAGAACCAGTNGTAAAAACTGTTGGNGCTTGAAAACCATCTGCGAAACGCGCCCCAAGCGATAGCGTTTTAGAATCTTCTTTATTTCCACAGCTCGTAAGCATTAATCCACCTGTAAAACCGGCGATGCTGATTAGCGCATGACGGCGAGATAGAAGAAACTTATTTGTAATCACAATTAGAGATTACTGGTTAGTTGTTTTAACAACTTACGGAGAACGACCCTTTTATGAAAGATCAAAAAGAATTAATAGTCAAAGTAGACGGGAAGGTCTTCAACATTAATGATGTAGACGTTACATTGTTAGATTTTTTACGTAGTCAAGTTGGTATTACTTCGGTAAAAGATGGATGTAGTCCTCAAGGTCAGTGTGGTTGTTGCACTGTTTTAGTAGATGGCCAAGCGAGAATTTCTTGTGTGACCCCAGTAAAAAGAGTGGCNGGTCGAGAAATCACGACAATGGAAGGTCTAGATATTGAAGTCAAAACCCAATGGGCAGAAGTTTTTTCGGAAGTTGGAGCTAGTCAGTGCGGGTTTTGTACACCTGGGATAATTATGCGGTTCGCGGCGCTTCAAAAAAATGTAGAAGAGGCAGAGATCGACAAAGTTAAACGCTCCCTACATGCGCACTTGTGTCGGTGCACAGGTTGGCAAACAATTGTTGAGGCTTGGGAAAAATATGGGGAATCAGAGGGAATTATTGAAACAAAAGAAGCCTCTCGAAGAGCAAGTATAGAAGGAAGATCTAATCAAAAAATTGCCTTAGATACTGCTTTAGGTAGAGGTGGTTTTTCTGCTGATACTGCGCCATCAAATTGTCTTGTAGCGGTACCCGACTCTTTTGGGGGGTGGTCCGTGGGCGAGGATTTGAATGAGGCGCGGAATCTTTCCAATAAAATTCAAGGTAGGCGAACAACTGTTAAAGCGGTTTCTCCAATAGAGCTGCCGCCAGGAGAATGGGATGCAGTTCTTAAAACTAACTGGGTAGAGCCAGGGTATTTAGAAACTGATTCTGCTTGGTGTGAACCAGACGGTGAACCTTCAACACCATTAGCTAATGGTGGTGCTTTCGGTTCAAAACTTGAATCATTGGCACCAGAAGCTGCAAGATCGTTAGCGAATAAATATAGAAGACCGGTTTTAGCAATTTTATCAAGAGAAGATTCCGTTCGACTGGGTCCGAAACGACCGCCAATCGCAGGTGGAGTAAACAAAAATGGGAAAGGGATTATAAGAGTCGCTCGAACTCCTGGGATAGTTAGTGCTATTAATTCGGTCGCCCCAGAAATAGAAGTAGAGGAAGTAGATATAAGTGGACCTGCTACTTCGTCAACGATAAGGGCAGCTGGATGGGCAGAAGCTCAAATTTTATTGTGTGGAGCTCTTGGTAAGGTTGGAACAATTTACTCACCTGATGGTTCATCGGCTTCGGCCCAAGTAGATGAAAAACAAATCAATATTTCAGTACGTTGTGGACTTCCATTAAATGAAACGGTATTGAGGTCTTACTGTATAGGTGCAGCTCATATGGCTTGGAGTTGGGTGACTTCAGAATCGCTTACGGTTGATGAAAATGGTGAGGTTCAGGATTTAACAGTTAGGTCCTTTGGGATTGTTAGAGCTGGTGAAATGCCTGAAGTCAATGTTGAGATTGAACCTGACAAAGGTAAACCCATCAATGGTTCTGACGCAGTATTCACTGCAGTTGCCGCAGCAACGTGGATATATAAAGGCACTTTGCCTGAATGGCCTATCGGGCGGTAAAGGTGTAATTATAATTTTTAAACTAAGAAGAGTTAAGGAGAAGATATGAGTAAGCCTGTAGGCCCCTACACCCCAGCAATGCATGCAGGGGATTTTTTAATGATCAGCGGTCAAATAGGTCATGTCGATGGGACTCTTGTAGATGGTGGTCTCGATGTTGAAGCACCCAAAGCATTAGAGAATCTTAAAAAATTACTTGAAGTTGAAGGAGTTTCTCTTAATCAAGTTGTAAAGACAACTGTCTTTTTAACTGATATGGATGATTATGCTCAAATGAATGAAATTTATTGTGCGGTATTTGATGAACATAGGCCTGCACGTTCTGCAGTAGCTGTTGCTGCTTTGCCTTTAGGAGCTTGTATAGAGATTGAGGCAATNGTTTATAAAAGCTAAGAGTGTTTTCTTTTAATCTTTTTTATTACTTATAGCGTAAGTTGTTTTATGGTGGCAGAATGCATCTATGGGTGGAGCCGTAATCATGATTGTCTTGCTTGTTGTAGTTATGCCTATTGCAATTTTGTTGAGTGGAGCTTTAGCAGCAGCTTTAATTGGTGGATTAGTTAAAAAAGATGTCGATAAAACTCATAAAGAATCTGAACTGTTTGAATTAAGCGAATCTAACCCTTGGTCGCANGAAAAAATTTCTGATTAAGTTAAGAACCCCAACGAGATTGACCAAATCTGTAACCGACAGATCTTACTGTTGAGATTAGGTTTGCATGCTCTTCTCCAAGTTTTGCCCTAAGTCTTCTTATGTGGACGTCGACCGTTCTGCCTCCGCCGTAATAGTCATAACCCCAAACTTCACTTAGAAGTGTTTCTCTTGTGAATACCTTTCCGGGTCGCGTAGCAAGAAAACGTAGTAACTCATATTCCATATATGTCAGATCTAAAGGTGAGTCATCGATAGTCGCTTGATACGTTTCGATATTTAAAATTAGNGAACCNTAATTTATAAGCCCAGGTTGTGATCTTTTTCCAAACTTAAAAAAGAGGTTATTGAGTCTCATCTCTAATTCTTCGGGGTGAAAAGGTGTGATGCAGAAATCGTCAAAAAGATTTTCATTTATTTTAAAGTTGTTTATTTGTCCCTTACTAGTTAGTAAAAGAATCGGCACCAAAGGGTTTTCTGTTTGCCTTAGTTGTTTGCAAAGTGTAAGTGCCCCTTCAATATCAGAATCGGCGACAATGACTCCGCCTCCCCAACCGCCATCAGGTTGGTCTTGAAGAGCAGAATCAGAATTGTTAACTGCTTTCCATACCCACCCATTTTGATCGAGGCATTGGGATAGTTCGGGGGGCGGTGGCGCTGGAAAAACTAGAAGTGTTTCAATCATCAAAACTTCTTACTACCAGTTAGGAAGATACTGGTCGATTTCAAAAGGTGTAACTTGACGTTGATACTCATTCCACTCTGTTCTTTTATTTCGAAGAAACCACTCAAAGATATGGTCTCCGAGTGCTTCCCTCACTAGTTCTGATGCTTCCATTTCATCTAAAGCTTCAGAAAGATTTGATGGCAAGCTAGCAACTCCTAANTCTTTTTGTTCTGCCCGACTCATTTCATAGAGATTTGTTGTTGCTTCGGGTGGCAGTTCGTAATTNTNTTCAATTCCTTTTAAACCNGCTGAAAGCATCACAGAAAATGCTAGATAGGGGTTGCAAGCAGGGTCCACCGCTCTGTATTCGATTCTTGCAGAATCCGGC
>PATJ01000008.1 GCA_002713545.1 Acidimicrobiaceae bacterium | reverse complement strand
TTTCTTAGCTGCAGGTTTCTTAGCTGCAGGTTTCTTAGCTGCAGGTTTCTTAGCTGCAGGTTTCTTAGCTGCAGGTTTCTTAGCTGCAGGTTTCTTAGCTCCTGATTTCTTAGCCAAATTAACTCCTATTCCGAGCCGTGAAGGATACCTCAGTTTCTTCTCAAAAATGTGGATAATACTAAAAACAAAATTTGCCGCTATTCAAATCGGGCAACAGATCAACTAATCGACGCTAAACCTTTCAAAAGTTGGAAATTAAGAGATATGGCTAAATCTATGACTTTGAATCTAAATCTTCACTTTCAGGAAGAAGAGAAAGCTCCTTAATTGCCCCCTGCATATCAGTCAATGCTCTCAGTATTCTTTCACGATGTGCAGAAAATTGATGTTCGAACAAATTAACGTTGTTATGAATGTCCTTCTGACGATTCTCGATCTCAAACAGTTCGCTTTTTAATTTTTCGCGCTCTTCAGAAGCTAATATCTGTATCTCTTTTTCAGTTGAAGATCGAAGACTTTCTGCCTTGATGCGCGAATTCTCAATAATCTTCGTCGCTTCTCCTTCTGCTTCTTTTAGCAATGTTTCAATTTCCTTCTCTCTAAGAACAAGCCTTTTCATTTCTGACTCTAAATGATCCTCCGCTATACGTTCTTTTTCTTTAGAGTTCTTCAATTCCTCACGCAAAATCTTTATCTCTTCAGCAACTCGGTCAAAAATCTCGTCCACTTCGACCTGGTCGTAACCGCGCATCTTTGTTTTCAAATCAACGGTTTCGAGATAATCCAAAATGTCATCAGCTGTCATTTTCAAATATTAACTCACTTAAGTCGCAACAAATAGACCACTCAAAATATTGTTACGCACAAATAAAATTCTGAAGTAACGCTATTCCAAAAAAAGCAACGATTGGTGACAAATCCAGCAACGTTGAGCCAAAACGAATTGGTGGCAATGCTTTGCGTAAAGGCCTCAAAACAGGATCAGTCACGAATGATAAGAAGCCAGAGAGTATTGCAGCACTTCCATCAGGAGAAATCGGAAACCAACTAAATACAACCCTCACCAAAATTAACAGTGAATAGATTTGCAACAAAAGACAAAGAACACTAGCCATATAACTATTCCTGCGAAATGCGCTTAAGTTCGTCTTTGATTTTTTCTCGCGTTTCTGGATCTACATTTACATCTTTAGGTATCAACAGATACTCCTGGTTTCCCATTCTTTCCATTTCTCCCTTTTCGGAGTAACACAAACCGCTAGCAAAATCAATAATTCTTCGAGCAATAGCGTGTTCAACGCCTTCCAATCTAATAAGAACAGCATTTCCAGACGTGTATTGATCAGCAAAGGCGGTTACTTCATTAAAGCTTTTAGGCTCCTCAGTTTTTGGTTTAGCAGAGCGTGCTGCTCGGAGCGGTCTGACAGTACCGGTTGATTCGGTTCTAGAGGAGCGTTCCTCTGTAAAATTTTCAATCAACCTCGCTTTTATTGGAGTTTTAGAAGATTTTGGGGTCGAAATTTCGCTTTCGTTGTGTTCATTTGGCCACTTACGCGGCTGTACACCGTCTGACATCCCTTCGTACATTTCATCTGGCCCTAAACCCAACCAGAGCATGGTTTTTTGCCAAAACGACATTAACGCCTCCGTTTATTAAATTACAGCTAAAAGAATAATAACTCTAGACTTCACCAAGAAAGTATCACCTAGAAGTCAAAATATACAGTTTTCTACTTTTTTGGCCTTTCACCGAAAATACTTCGCCCAACTCGCAAAATGGTTGCACCATAATCAATTGCAATTTCAAAATCATTAGACATACCCATGGAAATTTCTCTCAAACCCATACTTTTGGATAACTTAGCCAAGTCTGAAAAGGTATTTTTTGTAGCCTCGATATCTTGGTCAACGCCAATGGTCATCAGACCTTCGACAATTACACCACTATCAAATGCGCATTCGATTAAACCCGGCACCTCGTCGGGAGAACACCCACCTTGTGTGGATCGTCCNTTCATGTCTACCTGAACGAGGATTTTAGAATCTTTTTTATTTTTAGAAATCTCTCTAATTACTTCTTTTCGATCAACAGAATGCCAAAGATCAACTGTTGTAGATAATTTCTTTATTTTATTCCGTTGAATNCCTCCNATCATATGCCAACAGACTCTGCTGTCGTTTACAAGCTCTGCTTTACCGAGCATCTCTTGTGCGTAACTCTCTCCCACTGCTGCCAAACCAACTTCTAGCATTGCCTCAACTTCCCTAACTCCGAAACCTTTAGTGACCGGAAGCAAAATAGCTCGTCCAGAACTCTTTCTTTCCACTAGCTCAACTAATTCTTGAGCTCTCTCTTTAACTTCTTCTATATAAGAAGTGCTCATACCNCCATACTCCCTCTGCTTATCCCTGTTTCCAAGCAATCATCACCTGCCGCTTGTCTGTACCGTCAGCACGGAAAGACCAGTAATGAGGATCGCAGTGCGTGCATGAAGAATCTTCAAATCTGATATCCACATCAAAACTGTTTAGTATTTCCTTTACACACGACCTTATATTGAACGAGACAGCACCCGTATTNGTCTTACCTGCTATTTGGNTACCATACTTTTCTACAAGAGTACGTAATTCTTCTTGGCCAAATTCGTAACAGCAAACACCTATNCAAGGTCCTAGAACAGCAGAAATCGGTTCANCGCTTCTTGTTCTTATAAATTCGAGTGTTTTCTCTAAAAGTCCTCTATCTATCCCGCGCCAACCTAGGTGTAAAAGACTCACAATTCCACTCTGCTCTGCTAGCAGCAGCGGGAGACAATCGGCAACTGTTATCGCNATAACCTTTTGTGAAGAACTAGTCGCTATTGCGTCACCTTTAACGCCAAGAGCTCTTTCATTTTGTTCAAGCCAAANAATTTCAGTTCCATGTTCTTGAGAAAGCCAATTCCATTCGCCGTTATGAAGCTCTACTTGATTTCTAGTTAAAAANTCTTTTGGCTGTTGAGATGCTGAAAAATCCCCATCATCAATATCAGAAACTAATGAAATTACTAATTTTCCGTCGGATAACCTCTGTCGAAAAACTTCTCGTGACACCGGAAATTTTTACTTTAAAAAGTCAGGGACTTCCAACCCGTCCTCGTCATCAAATTCTTCCCCAAAAACTTCAGCCAAAAGTCCATCTTCTTTTTCTTCGGCATTCCTGAACAAAGACCTAGAAGGCTTTCTTGCGCGGTCGCTGTCCCAGCGATCGAAACCAGCCGCAATTACAGTCACACGCACGGTTGCAGCCATCTCGTCGTCTATAACTGTTCCAAATATTATATTTGCGTCGGGATGTGACACTCCATGTATCTCGTCAGCCGCTTGGCTCACTTCAATAATTCCCAGTTCAGAAGAACCTGTAATATTCAATAAAATTCTCTGAGCCCCCTCAATAGAGGCTTCCAAAAGTGGGCTTGAAAGAGCTTTTCGTGCTGCATGTAAGGCTGCACTGTCTCCGGATGATTCACCCACTCCCATGATTGCTGATCCAGCTTCATGCATGACTTGCTTAACATCCGCAAAATCTGTATTTATCAAACCTGGTGTGGTTATGAGGCTAGTTATACCCTGAACACCGTGTAGTAATATTTCATCAGCCATTGCAAACGCATCTATTAGAGAAGTATTTTCATCTGAAACCGATAATAAACGTTCATTTGGAATCACGATTTGCGCATCAACCACTTCCCGAAGGGCCTCAATACCATTATCTGCTTCCATTGAACGCCTTCTACCTTCGAAGGCAAATGGTCTACTGACCACTCCAATTACCAAAGCTCCAAGAGTCTTTGCAATTTCAGCGACTACTGGGGCCGCCCCAGTTCCAGTACCGCCTCCCTCACCAGCAGTAATGAATACCATGTCAGCACCTTCAAGGCATTCTTCTATATCACTGCGGCAATCTTCAGCTGCTTGCCTGCCAACTGAAGAATCACTTCCAGCTCCCAAACCGCGAGTTAATTCTCTTCCAATATCAAGTTTCACATCAGCATCACTCATTAGTAATGCCTGAGCGTCGGTATTAATGGCTATGAACTCAACACCTTTCAAACCAACATCTATCATGCGATTAACAGCGTTAACGCCGCCGCCGCCTATTCCGACCACTTTTATTACTGCTAGATAATTCTGCGGCGTTGTCACAATACTTTCTCCATTTACTTACGATTGATAGTCGTTTTTATTCATTTCAAATGAAAAGCCCAACCTTAAAGTTTATCTTTAAGGTTCCTCCTGACTCCTCCAAGTGGTTATGAGACTACGTGGAGTGAGCAATAAAGTCAACCCCTTAAACAAATTCCTTCAACACCTTGACGTGTCACGTTTTACCACTGGGTTATCTTGGATACTGACGTCAATACTTTGAATGCATGCCAATTCCACTTGTCCCAGCACTGCTTTTAAATCACCCATAGCATTTGTAAAGTCCTCATGCATTCCTAGATTCACAAAAACCGAATCATCTAATTCCACGCGAACTCCAGAGGCTGTCGGAGAGATTATCTTCACCCAATTTCGCAAGTCAGGAGTTACGCTTTTCGCTGCTTCAAGCAACGTTTCCACCCCATCGACTCTAGTCCCCGGTTCTGAAAGTTTTTCAACAAGAAGTGTCACTAAATTGGCAGATGAGTCGATTCGCGAGCTTTCTAGAACGATTCCATTTATGTCGATAGTCGCAAACTTTCCTTCGATAGTAACAACGTAAGCAAATGCTGTCCTTGAACTCACCCAAATTGATACGCCATTGGGCCATTCTTTACTTACTTCAACTTCTGCCACCCATGGATTTTTCAAGATATATGACTCCGCTTTACTGGAATCAACAGAGACCATCGCTTGTGAAAGTCTAATTCCACTTAAAGCTATAATTTCATCCTGACNAACTTCNCTTCCACCCGTGATGACNACTTCGATTTCATCAACATCCAATAACTGTGATTGGGTNGCCGAGTAGATTCCAAGCAAAACAACTAAAACTATGAAAATAACTAAGTATCTACGAAAGCTTTTTACCGCCACCTTCACGAAGGATCGCCATTAAAGCCGACTAAAACCGTTTCAGGCGCAAGAGTGATTGAGTGGAAATCCTTGACTTTTTCAGCGACTAAAGACATCAGTTTTCTGACATCTTCCGCACTACCACCTTCATCAACCTGTATAAAATTTGCATGTTTTTCAGAAATGCAAGCCGAACCGATCCTTGTTCCTTTTAAACCAGCTGTTTCTATTAAACGCCCAGCAGAGTCGCCCGCAGGATTAGTAAACACAGATCCGGAATTCTGCCCACCAGGTTGATTGTCCCGCCGCCACCTCACTATTTCATTTAAAACACGTTTGCTTTCATCCTTGTCGCCTTGAATGAACTCGAAGGTTGCATCAAGAACTAAATCGGTACTTTTTATACATGAATAACGATAAGAAAAATCTAAGGCAGCAGCAGAAACATTAGATAATGAACCATTTAATAAGTTCAGAATTGTTGCATGAATCAAAGAAGTAGCTATATCACTCCCATGACCTCCAGCATTCATCCTTACGGCGCCACCAACAGTTCCAGGAACACCCACTGCCCATTCAAAGCCACTTAGACCAAACTTAACTGTTTCCCGGGCCACTACCGGCAGCTTTGCGGCAGCGCCAGCTTTTACTACCCCATCTTCAATTTCAATTGCTTCAAAAGAATTTCCCAATTTTAGAACAATTCCCTCAAAACCATCATCAGAGATAAGAAGATTAGAACCGTTACCAATCAATAGAATCGGTAACGGAAATTTTTTAAGCCCTTTTAAAATTATAGAAAAAACTGATGGATCTTCAATTCTTAGCAACAAAGCGGCAGATCCTCCCACTCGGTATGTGCTAAAATTAGAAAGAGGAGCATCCCTGAAAATGCTCCCATCTGGGATCCTTTTCGTAACCTCATTGAGAAATCCATCAAAATTTTCTCTAAACACGAAATTGCCTCATGCTCCGTTTAACTTCTTCAGGTACTGAAGTTATATCACCAGCACCCATTGTTAGACACAAATCTCCCGCAGATANCTCACTGGAAAGNAAAACAATTAAGTCTTCACGATCGGAAAGGTAGTNAATACGCAGGTCTGGGAACTTCTCTTTTATTGCGTCAAAAACTATGCGNCCCGAAACCCCCGAGCGTAAACTTTCTCCACCAGCAAAAACATCAGTTATCACAACACAATCGGCGTTTTTAAAAGAGTCCGAAAAGGTAGCCCCTATAGACTCCGTACGACTATAACGGTGCGGTTGNAACACAGCGAAAATCCGCTTCCAGTTGCCCGTCATNGCAGCTTCTATGGTGCTTTCCACTTCCGAAGGCAAATGAGCATAGTCATCCACGAAAACAACACCGCTCTGACTTCCCCTATGCTCAAATCGTCGCGCCACTCCACCAAAACTAACCAAAGCATTTTTTATCATTTCGGGTTCCACACCCGAAAGAAGCCCTGCCACCGCTGCTATTGAGGCATTCTTTACATTATGCACTCCTGGTATTGGAATCGAAAGATGAAAAGACTCTTCACCTGTTAAAAAAAACTCAGATCCNCTCCAAGNCGAATTCGTTATCNCTATCGTCCAGTCGGCAACCGGATTCAAACCGACNGTTGTCGCTTCAATTTCATTTGATAGACGTAGAGAGTTTTCATCATCAATCCCAAGCAAAACCATTCCATCNGTTTCATTTCCAAATCTGACAAAAGCATCATACAAAGCTTCAAAGCCTCCAAAATATTCAAGGTGGTCTTCTTCAAGGTTCGTAATTATTGANAAGTTTCGTTTTAACCCCAAAAAAGATGCGTCACTTTCATCCGCTTCAATGACAAGAAGCTCCCCTTCATCCCAAACTGCCCCCGTTCCAATCTCATTAACTTCCCCACCGATAATNAAAGATGGTTTTAATCCAGCTTCACGGAGCAAAAGGGAAAGCATAGAAGAGGTCGTCGTTTTCCCGTGTGTTCCTGAAACCGCTATCGAATTTTTAAGTTTGGAAATACCTCGTAAAACTTTTTCCCTACTCAAAAGAGGGATTCCATTCTTAACAGCTTCTAAACATTCAATATTGGAATCCGAAATAGCCGTAGATCGGGCAACAAAGTCAACTTTACCCACATTTCCTGAATCATGCCCTATAAAGATTTTCACGCCAAATGCTCTCAATCGATCCAAGCGATGAGAATCCTTAATATCAGAACCACTAACTGTATGACCCATACTTGAAAGCACTTCAGCGATTGCTCCCATTCCAGCTCCACCTATGCCAATAAGATGAACCGATTTACTTGAGGAAAGATCTAATTCTTTATTAACCATCAGATCCTCCGTTAATGATCGCAAAAATCAAATCTGAAATCTTGTCTCCAGCAGTTAAATACCTAGACTCCTTTGACTTTTCCGCCATTTTTTTCAAAATTAAATCTTCCTCTAATAAAAGATTGATCCTATTCGATAAAGAAACGCAATTAAGTTCACTGTCAATGAGAACTATTGCCGAACCCTTTTTTTCAAGAAAACGTGCGTTCTCTTCTTGATGATTACCTGGAGAATCAGGAAGGGGAACAAGTATGGATGGGACACCCAGAGCAGTAATTTCTGAAACACTCGTAGCGCCCGCTCTGCTAACAACTAAGTCGGCAGCCCCGATTAGCGGTGTCAAATCTTTTAAGTACTCAATCATCTCGTATTCGACATCCCCGACGGGGTTCTGCTCAAATCGTGAAAACTCCTGCCAATCACGCGAACCTACGACATGGTAGATGGAAATAGCTTCACCTTCCCAATTCTGGGCTAATTCAAATACTGTCTCATTTAGATGACGCGCACCCAAAGAACCACCAAAAATAGTGATCATTTTTCGATCACCGATTCCCAACTCTTGTCGGGTTTTATTACGAGAATCCTTTTCAATAAATTTCAAAATTTCAGACCTTAACGGATTGCCAGTCAGTACGGGGTTGGGGAGATCAACGCCATCAAAAGAAACCGCCGATACTTTCGCAAAACGCGCAATGATTTTATTTGTAGCTCCCGGAACTGCATTCTGTTCAGCTACCAATATGGAGACATTAAAAAGTTTTCCTGCCAAACCACAAGCAAGACTTGCATAACCCCCCATTACGACAATGATTTCTGGTTTCGCTCTAAAAATCATCAATGAAGCTCGAACAAAGGCTACGAATAAAGAAAGAGTTGAAATCGCATTCCTAAAAGTAACCTTTCTTTGAATTCCTCGCCCTGGGAGCACAGTCGCTTCAAATCCAGCATCGTTTACTATTTCGCGACCCACCCCCCTCTTACTACAAACAAAATGAACTTCATTTTCCTCTGTTAAAACTCCTCTTCGGTAAAGTGCCTTTGCTATCGCTACAGCTGGAATTACATGACCTGCTGTACCACCTCCAGCAATTAAAACTCGACAAGAATCTGAAATCATTCACTTCTCCACATGCTCATCGACTTTGCCTAGCTACATTTAACAAAATTCCAAAAGCCGCCATAGTCACCACCAAAGAGCTGCCGCCCGAAGAAACGAATGGAAGTGGCACTCCTGTTATCGGCAACATCCCTAAAACCGCTCCTAAATTCACAAACGCTTGAATGCTTATCCAGGCTGTTATACCGGCCGCTAAAAGTTGACCAAAACTATCAGGGGCCTTAAAAGCCGTGACTAAACCCGCCAAACCAATTGACAAAAATGCGAGAATCACNATACAGGCACCTATAAAACCCAACTCTTCAGCAACAATCGCAAAAATAAAATCAGTATGCGAAAAAGGCAGAAAGCCCCACTTAGCTCGACTTTCACCAAGTCCTAACCCGCTAACTCCACCTTGTGAAATCGCTACAGCAGACTGAAGAGCCTGCCAACCAATACCTGTAGGATCTTGCCAAGGGTCTAAAACGCCTAAAAGCCTCTTACGTCTATAACCAGATGTGTAACTCGCAGCAAAAAGTAGGGCGATTCCTGAAAATCCCATTAAAAAAAGATTTCTAATTCGGAAACCAGAAAAAAACAAAATCGATAGGGAAATCGCTGCGATAATAGCTGTAGTACCTAAATCCGGTTCCAGCATCAAGAGAGCTGACGCCGTTCCTAGAACTAATAAAAACTTCTTTATCGAAGTGATAGTTATATTAGTTTTCTTCTTTGATCCGGAAAATAAATCCGCCAAATAAATTACCATCGATAGTTTCAGAAATTCAGAAGGTTGAAATGTAAAAGAACCCACACCTATCCATCTAGCNGAACCATTAGCCGTAATTCCAATACCCGGAAAAAGAACAAGGCCGCAAAGCAGCAAAGAAAGAAGTAGAAACNGGGTTGAGAATTTTTTAAAATTTCGGTAGTCGATTCGCATTGTTGTTGCCATGGAAGCAACGCCCAGGANCAGCCATAAAANCTGTCTCTTCAGGTGGTGCCAGGTATCNCCAAAAATACGAAGATCNTTAACTGACGATGCAGAAAGTACCATTACTACCCCTAGAAGAGTAAGTATGATCATCGCTGCAATTAACGAAACAAAACGCAAGGAACGAAAACCCGGNGGATTTGNGGCAATATTTANTAGCTTTTTACCNGTCCCAGTCGAAGTCTTAGCGGTACTCACAATCACCTAAAANATTNCCAATTCAGAAACCGCTCTAATNAAATCCAAACCTCTCTCGGAATAAGATNCATACCAGTCAAAAGAGGCACACGCAGGTGACAATAGAACAGTTCCCGAAGGTGGAGCTTTCCTGTAAGCCATCTCAACGGCCTCGTTCATTGTGGTGGCTATTTCTATACTGCACACATCTTTGAAGATCTCCGTGATTTCTCCTGCGGCTTCACCGATTGCTATTACAGCAAAAGGTTGAGATTCTTTCAAAAGAGTTAGGTCTAGCCCTTTATTTTTTCCACCAGCTATTAAAACAACATCTTGCAATCCTCTCAGAGCAGAAAGTGTGGAGTGTGGAGTAGTTGATTTACTGTCGTTTATAAAAGAGATTNCATTTTTTTTTGCAACCAATTCAACTCGATGTTGCAAACCTTCAAAGCCTCTAAGTGTTTCAATGCAGGATTCGATACTGGCCCCAAATTTGTTTGCAAGAAGAAGAGCGGCTTGAGCATTTTCTAAGTCGTGAGGCATATGACGAGGTAGATCTCTAATATCTAGTATCGCATCTTCTTCGAGCAGTAAATTAAAGCCTTCTATATAACTACAAGAATCTATAACTCCGAATCCAGTTGCGCCTTCTGGCGCATACTGTTTCACAATCGAGTCGGAAAAATTTGCAAGTGCATCAGACTCCTTAGCTACCCCCTCCCAAACTCTTTTTTTCGCGTGTAAATAAGAATNCAAATTCAAATGATGGTCAAGGTGATCAGGTGCAAAATTTAACCAAACTGCAGGTGATGCTTTAAAACTAAAGCTATGAGCCAACCGAAAGGACGAAGCTTCAATCACAAAACAATCTGCTGAAGTATTTTCTATAGCTGTAACTACAGGTGTCTCCAAGTTTCCAGCCGCAAAAGCATTTAAACCTGAACGNCTGAGCATTTCCGTAACAAGCGTGACAACAGTGGTTTTACCATTGGTTCCAGTAACTGCACATCTGGGTCTATCGTCCCATTTTGAAGCCAGATCACCTTCATCGATAATTGACGATCCGACTCTAGAAGCAGCATCGAAAACAGGATGCCCATCTGGAATACCGGGGCTAAGGACAATTTGTGAAAATCCTTGAAGTAAAGTATCCCACTTATCACTCTTGGGAGTCGGTAAAAGCTCGAGAGGTAAATTAGCGGCCCATTCGTGAATGAGGTCCGTGGGATGGTCGTCTACTGCACAAACTCTGTAGCCACGCGAAATTAATGCCTCACTCGCTGCACAACCTGACACGCCCAATCCGAGCACTAAAATATCTTCACTCATCAATAAACACCGGCGATTAGNCCAACTNCACCAGATCGAAGCGAGTCGCCATAGAAAAGACCTATACCAAGAGCCGTGCACAGGCCGGACATCATCCAAAAACGTACAATCACAGTAGTTTCGGGCCAACCGGATAATTCAAAATGGTGATGNAGAGGAGCCATTTTGAAAACTCTTCGTTTAGAAAAAAGTCTAAAGCCTGCGACTTGAATGATCACAGAGAGTGTCTCAACAACAAATAGACCAGCAACTATNGGTAAAAGTAGCTGTGTGTTCGTTGCAAGAGAGAGAGTCGCCAATCCCGTTCCTATTGCTAAAGATCCGGTATCACCCATAAAAATCTGTGCCGGTGCTGAGTTCCACCATAAAAAACCTAAGCAAGCTCCTGCCATAGCTGCCGAAACTACCGCCAAGTCCAAAGCATGTGGAACGTCGTACAATTCGGGATACCGAAACTGCCAAAATGAAATGACTCCGAATGCGCCAAAACAAAAAANGCCNGCTCCCGCTGCTAACCCATCCAAACCATCAGTCAAGTTGACAGCATTTGCTGAGCCAGAAATTAGAAGGACCGCCCAAATACTCCACAAAATTTCCCCGATTTCCCATCCCGGGTAGTCGAAACGTGTAAAAGATACTTGAGTATGAACAGGTGAATAGGCGGTCATTAAAATTGCGAACATTACCGCCACCAGCAAGAGACCAAACATTTTTGTTTTTTTATTTAGGCCGAGATTCCTCTCACGGACTACTTTTATCCAGTCGTCAATAAGTCCCACTGCTCCTGCGCCTAGGATGCTGAGCATTACGAAAATTCCTGTTCGAGTATAGATTCCGTGGTACAAATCGCTAATAACATAACCGGCCGTGGCGCCCGCCACGATTCCCACACCACCCATTGTTGGTGTTCCTGCTTTTGTAATATGACCTGCAGGACCATCTTCGCGAATTGGTTGCCCTATTTTTAGTCGTGTTAACCAAAAAACCAAAGTTCTACTCAAAAATAAAGAAACTACCATTGAAATAGCAGCAGCTATTAGAATTCGTATCATCGCTGACCCAGAGAATTTGATTTAGAAATTACGTCTAGCAATACCTCTTTATCAGAAAAAGGAATCTTCTCTCCCTGAATCTCTTGATATTCTTCATGTCCCCTACCAGCTATTACGACTAAATCACCCGGTTTAGCCTCGGCAACAGCCTCTTCTATTGCCTGTCTCCTAGCAACTTGAACGCTGTGAGGTTTCGTCGACATACCAGAGATAATTTCAGCGATTATTTTGCTGGCGTCTTCACTGCGAGGGTTGTCACTCGTCAAAATATTCACATCAGCTCCCACACTCGCAACTTCTCCCATTAGAGGGCGTTTTTCAGAATCTCTATCACCACCACACCCAAAAACAAGAATAATTCGTCCAGCGACTATTTTTTGGCACCCCTCGAGAAGTTCTGCCAGGGCGGTCGGGGTGTGTGCATAGTCAATAATTGCTGCTATTTCTTCAGTAATCGAAAAAGGCTCGAAGCGACCCGGAATGGCTTTCACCGAATCCAACCCTGAAACAATGTCAGCAACATCTAAACCAAGTTGAATAGCAATTTCGGCAGCAACAAGTGCATTTGCAAATGCAAAAGGGCCACCTAGAGAAATAGTTACCCTTTCACCTCGCCAGTCAAAAGAAGAGTTTTTCTTATCAAATGCGACATTTCTATTTTGGAAAGAAAGTGCCTCTACATTCATCCCTTCTGTAATAGCTTTTTTGTAATAAGAACGGCCGTATTCTTGATCTACTGCGATAACTGCTTTTCCGGAGAAATTTTTACTGAAAAGTTGACCTTTCGCTCGATAATAACTATCCATTTTCTTGTGAAAGTCAAGATGATCGTGGCTCAGATTCGTAAAAGCAACGGTTGAAAAATGAGTTTCCGCCACTCGCTGCTGAACCAACGAATGAGAAGACACCTCCATAGCGACAACCTCAACTCCATTATCGCAATATTTTCGAAACTCCCTCTGGAGTTCAGGAGCTTCGGGAGTTGTCAAAACCCCCGTCAAAGTCCCAATAGTTGCCGTTGAAACTCCGTGCTTATGCAATATCTCTGACAAGATGTTCACCACACTCGTTTTTCCATTAGTTCCAGTTACCCCTACAACACTCAATTCCTTTGAAGGGTGCCCCACTATTCGAGAAGCAACTCGGGGCAGAACATTCCTAACATCTTCAACTAGAAAAGTCGGAACATTAAATCCTGACCCTTCTTCCGCTAAGACAGCCGAGGCTCCTAGATTAATCGCCTCTTTAATGTAATTATGACCATTTGCACTCTGGCCTTTTATACAACAGAAAATATCTCCCTCCACTATTTCGCGTGAGTCGTGAATAACACGCTTAATTTCTGGATCAGCTTTCTCGCTATCAAGCACTCCTTCAAGATCGGCGATTAAATCAGATAAAAACATTACTCGACTATTGATCCCGCAATTTCTTCGCTAAGCACCGCACTGGAGATGGAGGAAAATAATTCTGCCTGCGCTGGAGTAACAGCAAGTACTCGTTCTGAAGAAGAAGGATCAATTTTTTCATTTTCGGATGGAATTCTTAGCTGGCGCGCTGCGAACTTAGCAAAATCAGCAAAAATTGGAGCTGCCGCTTTACCACCAGAATCAGCAGAAGCAGAGGGTTCGTCAACTACCACTAAAGCTACAATTTCGGGTTCTTCTACTGGAAAGAATCCAGCAAAGCTAACTACATAACGGCGGTCTTCTCTCTCTTCTCCATAACCGCCTAACTGTGGTTTCCATGCAGTACCAGTCTTACCGGCAACCCTGTAGCCGGGAACTTGTGCATTTCTACCCGTACCTGAGCTGACAACTGTTTCTATAATTTCCACTAGAGACTCAGCTGTTTGCGAGTTAATAACTCTTTCTGGTTGAGCATTTACTGGATTTTCAAGCATGTCTACATTATCCCCCATACCACGTACAAGAGTGGGCGCGGGCTTAACACCACGATTAGCAAGAGTTGCATATGCCGTCAACATTTGCACGGGGGTCACCGAAACTCCCTGCCCTATGGCTATGGTCGGCAAAGAAGTCCCAGACCACTTTTCGACTGGTAGGAGAATACCGTTTGCCTCCCCAGGGAAATCCAATTCACTTCTTCTACCAATACCGAATTTTTGCAACTTATTATGCAATAAAGAAGGGCCAATTTCTTGCGCCCAAAGAATAGTTCCAACGTTAGAGGATCTATAAAGAATTTCAGAAACTGACCAGTCGCTTTCGTCATGGTCAAACCAGTCTGAAAAATCAGAATCATGAACGTGTATCTCGTCTGCGACTTTTCGAACAGAATTCATCGAAGCAACACCAGCATCCAAAACAGCGGAGAAAGTCAACGGTTTTATGATCGAACCAGGTTCAAAAGTCCAAGTTGCACTCCGATGCTCACTGACCTGCTTAGTTACCCCATCTGCATTTCTCTCTACTGCCACCGAGGCTAATATTTCACCGTTTGAGGGCCGCATCGCCACCAAAAGACCCCCTTTGGCTTCTGCTTTATCGACTCCGGAGATTAAAATTTTCTCAGCTTCAAACTGAAGAGAGCGATCCAAAGTAGAGACAACGGTCTCACCATTCTCGGCTGCTTCCAAGGAGTACTCTCCACCCGGAATTGTTGACCCTCTGGGACCCCGTTCAACTATTTTGAGCCCGTTCGCTCCCGAAAGGTATTCGTCATGAGATTTTTCTAATCCACTTATACCATTTCCATCTATGTCAGTTCTACCGATGATCGCAAGTACAGAATCTCCGTCTGGCCGGACTCGACTTTGCTCTTTTAGGGTGTAAATACCTGAAAGTTTTAATGATAAAACCGCGTCTACAAAACGATCTTCCACTTGTCGTGCGACATAAACAAATTGTTTACCACTACTCAGTTTTTCTTCTAATTCTTCTAAATCGCCACCAATTATCTGAATCAAAGCTTTAGCAGTTAGTACTGGGTCTTCGACAAGTCTTGAATCCGCTACTAAAGAACGTCTTGGTACAGAAACTGCTAAGTCAACACCGTATCGATCCAGTATCGATCCGCGCTGAGCGAATACTTTTTCTGTCTTCATTCTCTGACTGACTCCGTGAGCGATATAACGCTCAGAATCTAATATCTGAAAATAAACCAATCTCCAGACAAGGCCACCTGAAATTAGAACCATTACCATCCCAACGAAAAGGGCCCGCCTGAAAAAACTTTTGAGAGGCGCGGATAAAGGTTTTCTCTTTACTTTTTTTCTTGTTCCAAACATTTACTTCAACGCCTGAAAGGGTTGTCCGGTGGTGTTGGAAGTCCGGAAACTGGTTGTATCTGTTTTCTAATAGGAGGCTGCAGCATATTTAAACGCCCTTCTGCTGCAGCGCGAATTCTTTCTGGATTTTTTAATTCCGCAACTTCAATTCGCAACTCTTGAGAGTTGCCCATTTCTTCAGTAATTCGACTTTGCAGTGAGTCAACTTCTTGTTGAACAGTAATTAAAAAAGCGTGCGAACCCGCAACAGAAAAAAGAAGAATAAAAGAGATGACCACACCAAGAAAAATAGAAAACGTGAAACTGTTTTTCTCTACCCGATTAACAGTTTTAGCGAGTTTTTTACGGGATGCTGGAAGATCCATCGCTATAGTCATAAACCCTCCAAAACTCGCATACGAGCACTTTTCGCACGTCTATTTTTCTGTATCTCATCATTTGACGGAGTTTTTCCTGAATGTGGTAAGACTCCTTTTCTTACGGCACCACAGACACAGGGAAGTTTTCTAGGGCAACTGCAGCCGCCAGTTACCGCCTGTTTAAATAGTTCCTTAACTTTTCGATCTTCACCTGAATGATAAGAAATGACTATTCCACAGCCTTTTGACTTTAAACGTTCAATCGAGNCACTTAATCCGCTGATTAACTCTTCCATCTCCTGGTTAACTTCCATTCGGATCGCTTGGAAAGTTCTTTTAGCAGGGTGCCCCCCTCTTCTTCTTGCAGCAGCCGGAATCGCTTTTTTTATCAATTCGGCAAACTCTAAAGTGTTTTCTACAGGTCTATTTTTAACAATCGANGCGGCTATACGTGCAGCGAACCGCTCGTCTGAATTCTTTTCAATAATTCTCTGCAGCTCAGACTGCTCCAAGCTATTTATCAAGTGAGAAGCCGTATTCCTTTGACTTACATCCATTCTCATGTCAACAGGGCCTTCGAAGCGATANCTGAATCCCCTTTCCGCATTATCTAATTGAGGTGAAGAAACACCGAGATCAAAAAGAAAACCNGAAATCGAAGAAATGTTTTCCTCATTTAAAACTTTCTCCAAGGAAGAAAATGAATCATGAAAAAACTTCACTCTTTCTGAAAATTTTTCTAGTCTGCAACGAGCTGCTTCCAGTGCTAAGTGGTCACGGTCTATAGCAACAATTTCAAGATCAAGTCGTCTNGCTAATATCTCTTNGGAATGAGATGCTCCCCCCACTGTCGCATCAATAAAAACCCCTGCTGGAATGCGGTCAACAACACTTAGCACTTCATCGAGCATTACTGCTTTGTGTTTAAAATTAGGAGTTGTTTTATTTTCCACTCAATTACCTTTTAAATATTTTCCGACTATCGACCGTTCTCCGAATAACTAAACCTAAAACTTTCTAAGATCTTGATGGGAGGAGGTGGAGGAGGGGCCTTCCATCTGTCATCCGGAGAACGATCCATAATCGGAACATTGAACAATTAAGTAATCAGTTGTTTATATTCCTCCTCCTTGCCAAAAAGTGTCTGCTAAAGACCTGTCGAGATCCTCTGCCATCCCCTCCCAGTCGTCAGGGTTCCAGATCTCTATATGAGTAATCGCCCCACAAAGAAGTGCTTCATTCTCTAGAGAAGCAAAATCGCGTAAACGTTGTGGGATGCTCAATCTTCCTTGNCTGTCTATACGTTGTTCATCAGAACTAGCCGCAAGTCTTCTAAGTACTTTGGGTTCCACGCTGCCTTCTTGAACTTGTACTTGAAGTCGCGAAACCATCTCTGCAAAAGCTTCCGGNGTGTAAATTGCTATGCAATTTGCAGCAGGTGAAATAAAAGCCTCTGCGGAAAATCGGGATCTGAACTTTGCAGGGAGGACAACTCGTCCTTTTTCATCTAGTGAATGTTCATGCGTTCCTACAAAAAGCATTCTTCGTTTCCTTTTTCTACCTCGATTAAAAATTTGTTAGAAAAGAAGAGAAAAGCAATAAGTACCATTTCGCCCCATTTTCCTCCACNTTTCTAGTATAACACCCCACTTTTGTCAATAGGCGCGCCATTAGTAGGAGATTTAGCTAAATTTCTTGATTTCCTAGGCTCAGAGAGGCTTAATCGAGGCTTTTTATTAAGGCTTGTAACAATTCATCTGGATCTCCTTCAATCGGAGCTGCAAGNTTCAACAAATCGTCAATCATCTGTTTTCTTGGTTCAAGATGAAGAAGGTCCACAATTGCTTTTACAGGCCAAGAAAATAAAGCAGCACATTGAAACCAAGCACCTTCTCGCGTTCGCCTCTGACTTATACCAACGACTTTTTTACCTGAAAGTGTTACTTCACCAGTTGCTAGACCAGCAAAACAGACCAGAGAGGAGAGTTCGTTCTTCTGGATTTCACCATCATAAACCATGGCTGACAGACCGATTACCTTCAAAGCCCTCACCCAGAGTTTTCCCAGCCATAAAGACGAATATCTAATGTCGTTGCTCCACAAGATATCCCCTCGCGGAATAACGAAATCGACCCACAAGACCTGTGCGGGTTCCAGAAAAACAGCTCCACCCCCTGATTTCCTGTACACGTAATCGCATTTTATGTCTTCTTCNAGGTGAGCATTTCTCTGTGCAGTTCCAAATACCATCGTTGGTTTATCAATTTCATGAACAATTATTTGCCTTGNATCAAAACTAGGGAGTGTTAGGTGCCTATCAGAAACACTCCCCTGTGATTTTTTTACAATCCAGCTTTCCATAAAGTCAGATCTTTGATTTTTCTAAATCTGCTACCCATGCAAGCCATGCAACTACGACTTTTACGTCCGGGAGCTTTTCCGCCTCCCCATGATAAGTCACAAGTCTAAATTCTAAAAAATCTTTAGTAGGAAAAGGCAGAAAAGGAGAGTGCAAGAACCACCTGTTTTTAGCAAGTATAAAAATCTGTCTGACACTCGACGCCCACAATGATGGTTTAAACATTAAAGCGATCGAAAGTTTAAATAGCCAGGTCCAAGTCAGCATAAGTTATGCACCTTTTGCATTAAGCCAAACCGCTGCAGCTCCTACTAATGGGGCCTCCTTTTTAAGAGCAACGAAATTTATTTGTAGATTTTGAGTAAAATCAAGACCGCAAAAATTTGCTGCTGTCAAACGAACCTGGTCAAGAAAAGTAGCTCCAAACCCTAAAGCTACCGAACCCCCAATTAGCACCGTAGGAATGTTAAGTAAATTGACGGCTATCGAGACGGCTTTTCCAACAAAATAACCACATCGAATTTTTATTTCTTCTGATGCTTCCTCTGCGGGCATACCAGTTTCTTTCTCTATTGCACAACCGGAGGCAACCGCCTCTAGGCAACCCATGCTGCCGCACACACACAAAGGTCCATCAGGCAGAACATTTACATGTCCGATATGACCAGCGTTTCCCACTTCACCACCTAAGAGCTTTCCATCAATCACAAGACCACCTCCGATACCGGTAGAGACAACCATCGCTAAGTAATTTCTTTGACCGGAAGCTGCCCCTATCCAACCTTCTGCTAAAGCAATTGCTTTAGCATCATTATCGAGAACTACCGGCACACCGAGAGCTTCTGATAATTTCGAACGGAGAGGAAAATTTCTCCATTGAGGAATGTTTAATGGAGAAATTTCTTCTCCATTTTTAGTCATTGGCCCTGCACTTCCCACTCCGCAACCCTCAACTTCAACTTCTTCGAGAACTTCTTCAGACAAGGAAAGTAGCTTCTTAAACAGTTCATTGCCGTCATCAGCTTTTGTGGGTATTGAAGATTGTTTTTTAATCAGACCATCTGAAGTGACCCGAGCAGCAGCAAGCTTACTTGCACCTACATCTACTGCGAGAATCTCCTGCACTAGCAGTCTCCTTGATAATTCAGCCTAGATTGTCGCGACGAAAACGGTCCTTCATTAAATCTCGGAACTTCTGAGATGAATCTCCTAATNTGATGCCTTTTTGATTCCATAGAGAAGATTGAGATGCCTGTTGGATGCCAGTTCTTCCTAAATTTCTGGCATTCCTTTCAATTGCAAGTGCTGCAAACAGCATTATAAGAAATGCAATAAACGCAACCACGAAAGAAATTGACAACGTTATTATCATGCAGGCAACACCGAGAAAAAATACTAGTACTGACCATTTTAAATTTTTGAGGGACTTAGTGTAAACGGTAGTTTCAGAAACTTCACGCGCCAGTCCCGGATCGCTCTCGTAAAGACTTTCCTCGATTTCAAGAAGGATCCTCTCTTCATCTTCTGAAAGTGGCATCTATTGATTCTCCCTCGCATTTAATCTTCGTTAACAAAATTCTAACTGTTAATCAGTCATAACACCTATTAAAACCAATCCATTCTACTCAATCGTTGAATCTTGATCTGGCCCCCATTGCTGCTCCCCTTTTGTTTTAACACGCATCCCATTGGAACCAAGTATGCTGGCCGGTCCAATTGATGCTGTGCCGAATCGATCTCTAATCAAGTCGACCACACCTTCAGTATTTTCCCTATCGGAATGAGGGTTTTCGGAAAATTTAAGTTGTTCAACGAAATTCTTATCTAGGTTTGTTACAGAAACTCCTAGCAATCGAACCCCGGGGCTCAAATCCACGCCATCAAGCAGCCCCTTAGCTTCTTCGAGCAACACCGAAGATAGCCAAGTGGGTTCAGACGATGTGTGTGAACGAGAAAAAGTAGTGAAGTCGGAATAACGGACTTTTAATGAAATCGTACGACACTTCTTTTTAGACTTTCTTAAACGCCATGCAACAGAATCAACCAGTCGGACCAGCTCGCGTTCGACCTCTTCACGTTCTGTCAGATCTTTAGAAAATGTTTCCTCGTGTCCTATAGATTTAGCTTCTTGCTCCACTACGACATTTCGATCATCTATACCTCTAGCCAAACGCCAAAGTTGTTGACCTACTGAGTTTCCTAAATTCGAAACCAAACTCCCCTCAGAAACTCGTCCCAATTCCCCAATTGTCTCTATCCCTAGAGCATTTAATTTTTTATGAGTTTTAGGCCCAACACCCCACATCGCATTAACAGGAAGAGGGTCTAAAAACATTTCTATTTCATCTTCGTCAAGGAGGAAAATTCCTTCACCATATATAGGACCTTTAGCTCCCACCTTCGGTTTTGCATTTTCACTCGAAAGTTTTGCTAAAAATTTATTTACGGAAGCTCCAACACTGCACCGTAGACCCTCTTCTTCGTAAATCGAATCCCGAATTTTACGCGCAATAAACTCAGGTTCTCCATGAACTCTTCGCACTCCCCTAACATCTAAAAATGCTTCGTCCAGAGACAACGGTTCTACGAGCGGAGTGAACCTTCTAAGAATATTCATAATCCTTCCGCTTATCTCGACATAAAATTCGTAGTCTCCAGAAATAAACACTAAATCCTTACAAAGTCTTCTAGCTCGCCTGGAAGGCATCGCTGAGTAAATTCCATAAGACCTTGCCTCATAAGAAGCTGCAGCTACGACACCGCGACTCCCACTCCCTCCGACAACAACCGGTTTGCCTTCTAATTCAGGGTGGCGAAGCAGTTCTGCAGAAGCAAAGAAGGCATCCATATCTACATGAAGTATCGGAGTTGTCACTATTTTCGTTCCACTATCAAATTGTTGAAATCATCAGATGTAACTACATAGCTAAAAGTTTTATCTGAAGCCACTCCACTTTTTAAATAAGCAAGAAACGGTTCCCTAACCCAAATTGGGGAATCTTTCATTCGAATTTCACAATTCTCTTTAGAAAAAAACCCAGCATCTTCTACGATTCCATCCGGATCATTTACAACCAATGATCCATCCCATTCAATGGCTTCAAAAACCTTGACTTGCAGATGCATATTATGTTCAAGGAAATCCACATCAACCCCATAAACCAACTCCGACCAGACTGCTGCCCTTAAACCAGTTTCTTCGCGCACTTCACGCTCCAGAGCCTCGAGATCACTTTCGCCTTGATCGACCACACCTCCAGGTGGAGTCCATTCTATTTCACTTTTTCTTCCACTCTTCACACTGTCTTTACGCTGATTACCTACCAGTAGAAGATCAGAATTTTTTCGAATGACCCCCCCCACAACTGACCAGTTTCGAAAAGATTCATTTTTCATATCGTTACCGTTCGTCTAATTAAATAGCTGATTCTGGGCTGTAGCCTAAAGTTAGCACCTACTTTCATACACAATCAGGAGTATCAATTTCTATGTCTACTTCTTCAGTTCCTTCAGTAAAGGCCAGAGTTCTCGCTGTTGTTGCAATCACTGTTTCCGGACTATGCGGGGGTCTTGTTGGATACGCAGTTACGGATTTACAGTGTGAAAGCAAATGCGATGCAGTTTCCGGCTCCATAGGTCTAGGCTCAGCCTTGCTGTCTGCAGGTGGTGTTTCAATTGTTACCAACCTAGCTCTTAAAGCCATGTCCGAATGGAAGACAANNGAACTTCAACAATCTGTACGTGAAAGATATCCAGTTGAATAAAAAATCATTAGAAGAAGCCTTGAGATCTGTTGCNTGNAAAGCCGCTCAAAAGACTGGCAAAAAAGTCGCNAATAAAATTGGAGAACAACACACTCTTAATTACAAAAGCTCAACAACTGACCTAGTAACTGAAATTGACAAATGGTCAGAAAAAAGAATCACAGAGTATGTCAAAAAATACAGGCCAGATGATGAAATAATCTGCGAAGAAGGAACACGCATTGATGGAAAAAGCAATGTTCGCTGGTTTATTGACCCTATAGATGGAACAACAAATTTTGTTTATGGACACCCCGGATTTTCAATATCTATAGGAGTGGAAATCGGCAATATNACAGAAGTTGGTGCCATATATGCCCCTCTACTGAATGAACTATTCAGCGCTTCTNCAACTCATGGCACNACATGCAATGGCAAAACAGTCGAAGTGAGTAAAACTAAACTACTTTCAGAAGCCTTAATCGCTACAGGATTCTCATACAAATCTGACTTCCGAGCAATTCAAGCTAAAAATCTAATCGAAATTTTACCTAAAATTAGAGATATACGACGGGTCGGTGGAGCGGCGTTTGACTTGGCATCGGTGGCGTGCGGTAGAGTCGATGCATTTTTTGAATACGGTCTCTCCCCATGGGATATTTCAGCGGGCCATGCGCTTGTAAAAAATGCCGGGGGTGTAATTAAGACTGTTAATCCTTCACGATCTAGTTCTTCAAAACATTTTGAAGTAAGTGTTTTAAAAAGTTCCTCAGAACTTTCTGAGGACACAATTACAGTTGCCGCATCCGAATACTTGATAGATCAAGTAGTAGAATTAGTAATAAATAGTCAGACAGATTAANAATAAATTATTAAAAACTTTGACTAAAAAAGCCTTAAAATCAAATCGTTAACTAAATAAGAACTTATATAAATTTCAATCTTTACAAAATGCCGCAATCAACCCAGAAATGAGGCAACATTAAAGTATGAGTGTAAGAATTCTCACAGTNGAAGATGACGAAAGAATTCGAACTGCCGTCAGTCTCGCCCTCCAAGAAGAAGGCTGGGAGGTCGAAGAAACTTCCAATGGCGAAGATGCATTGGCNGCCTTTTCTAGACGACCCAGCGATGTCGTATTAATAGACATCATGCTTCCAGGAATTGACGGATTTGAAGTGTGTCGAAAAATAAGGCGNTTAGGAGATGTACCAATCGTTATGGTTACCGCTCGCTCAGACAGTCACGACGTGGTGGCTGGATTAGAGGCTGGAGCGGATGATTACCTAAGAAAGCCTTTCGATCCAAAGGAATTATCTGCACGTGTTAGAGCACTTCTTAGAAGATCTAAAACCATCGGAGCGCCTTCAAATTTCTCATTTGATCAGCTTGAGATAATCGTCGATGAGGGAATGGTCAGAATAAGTGGTCAAGAAGTCCATTTGACACGTACGGAATTCAAACTTTTAATAGAACTAGCGACCAACTCTGGAAAAGTTNTAAGTCGNGAGGATCTACTTGAGCGAGTTTGGGGTTATGACTATTTCGGAGACAGTCGACTTGTNGATGTTCACGTTAGACGTCTTAGAACAAAAGTCGAAATCGACCCCGCGAATCCAAAATACGTGGTGACTGTAAGGGGCATGGGTTACAAACTTCAAACCCAATTTTGATGACGGTTAATAAGTAAGTAACCATGGCAAACATAAACGAAACCGCTTCTCGCAGGCTGAAACTCGGTCTACGAACCAGGATTTCTCTCTTCTTCGCAGTCGNAGGGCTGCTCGTATCAATAGGACTGTCTGGTGTTACTCTTGTACTCACCAGACAGCAACTTATCGACAGTCGCGAAAATGCTGCCTCGGCATTTGCTTCGACAAATGCTACTCGTTTGTCTAATCAGCTGACACCGGAATCTTCCGTAGAAGACCTGCCATCAATTCTCGATTCGATGACTAAAATCGANGGAAGTCAACGTTTAATAAGAATTGGCAATGACTGGCTGCCTTCACAAGAGTTAGACAGAGAAGATATACCTAAGAATATTTTAAACCGCGTNACTAATCTAAAAGCAGGNCANCTAAGAGCAGAGGTAAATGGTAAAACTCGNCTTGTACTGGGAATACCACTTCAGGTATTTGATGCTGCATATTTCGCCGTAGTGGATCTAACCGACCTCGAAGAGACCCTTGACGACCTTAGAATAATTCTTTTTGGAGCCGGAGCGGGNGTTACATCACTAGCTGCACTTTTAGGTTGGTGGATAAGTCGAAGAACACTGCGTCCTCTGAGGAACGTGAGNGAAGCTGCAGAAGCAATCGCTGGTGGTCGTTTAGATACAAGATTAATTCGGCAAAGTGATCCTGATCTGGACAGACTGTCAGAATCTTTTAATGAAATGGCTAGAGCTCTCGAGGAACGAATTCATAGAGATGCACGCTTTGCGTCTGAAGTAAGCCATGAATTGAGGAGTCCTTTAACCACCCTTAAGGCCAGCGTAGGAGTTCTCGAGTCTAGAAAAAATGAACTTTCTGTCAGATCACAAACTGCTCTCGATCTCCTATCACGTGATTTGGAAAGGTTTAATCGTCTCGTGTCCGAACTTCTAGAAATATCTGGTTACGACGCTGGNGCCGCATCTCTAGAGTTGGAAGAGGTTAACGTTTCTCAATTCATTCAGGCAGCTACCAGAAACGATACTTCNATTAGTTACATGCTTCCAGTCAATGCAGACTCTCTNGTTATAAACGTTGATAAAAGACGGCTAGCGAGGGCCCTTTCNAATCTTTTAGATAATGCAAAACGTTACGGAGGTGGAGCAACTGTTATAGAAGTTTCTACAAATGAAAATACAATTCGGATAGCTGTAGAGGATGCTGGACCTGGCATCTCAAGAGAGGAGCGAGGTATCATCTTTGACCGTTTTTCTCGCGGTTCTAGCAGTGGACAGCGAGGTGATGATGGAGGAACAGGTTTAGGTCTTAGTCTCGTGCAAGAAGATGTCCGGCTTCACGGAGGAAAAGTTTGGGTGGAAAATCTAAAAGTAACAAAATCAGTCACTGGTTCTCGTTTCGTAATTGAATTACCTACTACAAAAGAGCAATCTTATGAAAAATGACTTAACTATTTTTACCTTATTAATTGCTATCTCTTCGATGCTTGCATGCACTATTCCCCTCGATGATAACCCCAGGGATCTTTCCTCTAATTTGCCAGACGCTCTACTACCACCCGCTTCGACAACTACTCAACCACCCGCACCTAAAGAAACAGTTAAAATATTCTTAGCCAAGGCGAATTCAGACGGCGAGATGAAACTTGAGGCTGTTAATCGCGAAATTTCTGGAGATGGTTCGATAAATGTTATCTTGGATCAAGTTCTAGCTGGACCCACTTTAACCGAACAAGAAACACAGCTTGTTTCACCATTTGCTGAAGGTAGTACCGTTATCGGTGCCATTCTTGAAAANACCTTGCTGGAAATACATCTAGATAGCCTCGATGGTTTTCCTCAAGACGACTCAAAAAGCAACCGTCTTGCATTTGCGATGCTTGTATGCACAGCGTCTGAATTAATTGCAGGTGCGGATATTTCTTTTGTGCAAATTATGGTCCGACAAAATGAGTCACTTGAAGCCATAAATGCGCCTGTCACTGATGGAGACCCTCCAGAAGAGGGTGCCCCTGTATTATGTAGCAACTACGCAAGTTTTATGACTGAGGAAAATTTCTCTTAAGCGGGGAAGGAACGGGATTGCAAGTAGTTCTAGCTTTGGACGCAGGCACTACGAGCGTTAGAACATTGGCTGTGGACCCCTCCGGTNCGATTCTTGCCTTATCTCAGCAAGAATTCACTCAGTTCTACCCTGAACCTGGTCTCATCGAGCACGATCCAGAAGAAATCTGGCTTGCNGCAGCAANCACCCTCAAAGATGTTTCACAACAAGTTGAAGAAATGGGACATGATATTGNTTGCATTGGCATAACCAATCAACGTGAGACTTCGGTCATTTGGGATCAAGATTCAGGNAAACCTTTACATAATGCAATTGTTTGGCAAGATCGTAGAACAACGGNACGCTGTCAAGAGTTGTTTGAACTAGGTCACCTAAGTGAAATTAGNTCTAAAACAGGCCTAGTCTTAGACCCNTACTTTTCTGCTTCAAAATTTGAATGGATGATNAAATCCACCACAGTGAGCNCAAAAAAGAAATTTTGTTTAGGAACAATCGACTCTTGGNTGATTTGGAAACTCACTGATGGACAGGTTCACGCTACTGAACCGTCAAACGCCTCTCGCAGTATGTTGTTTGACCTAAAAAAAGGAAAATGGTCAAATTCGTTATGTGACTTATTTTCCATTCCTGNTGACTCGCTACCAGAAATTCGCTCNACCTCAGGGTATTTCGGTTCAACATCAACTGACGGACCTCTCGGTAAAAAAGTTTCCATTAGAAGCGCAGTTGGTGATCAGCAATCCTCGCTTTTTGGTCAAGCATGTTTCAAACCCGGTGATACTAAAAACACTTACGGAACCGGTTCATTCATACTGACCAACCTAGGTGAAAAACCACCTCCGGTTCACGATGGACTTCTAACGACAGTCGCGTGGAAATTAAACNCCGAGTCACCTATNACGTATGCGGTCGAGGGTTCAATTTTTTCAACAGGAGCAACTGTTCAATGGTTACGNGACGANCTTGGGATAATTANNGACTCCTCAGAACTCGAAGAGCTAGCTATAAGTTCNCAGAATAGCGGAGGTNTAGTCATAGTCCCTGCTTTTTCTGGTTTAGGCAGTCCCTGGTGGGANCCTAATGCGCGAGGAATTATTTTTGGCCTCACGCGCGGAGTTGGAAAAGCTGAACTAGCAAGAGCGACAATTGAGGCTATGGCTTTTCAGACTCGCGACATTATTGAAGCAATAAAAAATAATGGGATATCAACTCCAGAAAAATTAAAAGTAGACGGAGGAGCTTCGGTGATGGATCTACTAATGCAATTCCAGGCCGATCAACTCAAAATCCCTGTAATTCGTTCTTACAATACGGAATCAACCGCTATGGGGGCTGCATTTCTTGCTGGTTTATCAGGTGGCGTATGGGAATCGCTGGAAGAAATTGAGAATTTATGGAAAGGGGATAAACCATTTTTACCAAATGTCAATAATACTCTCTCTGAAAAGCTGTACGAAAATTGGCTTGATGCAGTAGCTAGAAGTAGAAATTAGAAATTTTCGAAACTATCCCCTCTTATTTTTTACTTTTTCGCTTCAAGCCTTTCCTTTAAATCATCCACTGCAGCATGAACAATTTTGCTTTCCGCTCGTCGTTTCACGAAACCCGGCAAACGAACTAGTAGATCCACATCCAGGTCGTAAATAACTTCAGTCTCTTCACCATTTTCTCCAGAAGGATGGAATTCATAATTACCGTTCATTCTCTGAATTAAATCGCTTTCGACCAAACGCCATGAGATTCTAAGTGGATTGGAGCCATAAGAGTATCTAAGTGTGTAATTGGTGCTTCTTCCCATTGCGGCCGCTCGAAATGACACNTCACCGGGACGACCGTCGTCGTCCCTAGCCAAAACCTTCACTTCTTTAATATCATTGGTCCATTCGGAGAGTTTTTCCACATCTGAAACCATGTCAAAACATCTCTGTGGGGAAGCTTTAATCACTCTTCTCTGATTCGCATAATCACTCATATTGCCCTCCCTTTAAAACTCTACTTAAGAGTTGCTGAATCCAGTGTCTTAATAAGAGTTTTTGATAGCTGTTCGTATGAAAAATTACTTTTGGCTCGCATGCGCGAATTCGAAGCCATTCGTTCTATTTCAACAGGATTCTCTAAAAGAACTTGAATTGATTGAGCCAACTGTCGTGGGTTTCTAGGGTCGTCAATGATAAAACCCGTTTCATTATCTACCACGGCATCTGCCGATCCTCCACTTTTGCCGGCGATTTGAGGAATACCAGATGCTGCCGCTTCCAGGAAAACTATTCCGAAACCTTCTTGCTCCAAACCGGCCCAACGAGAACGACATGGCATACAAAAAATATCTGCAGCTCTATACAAATCAGGTAAAGCCTCTTCAGAAATTTCTCCAAGGAATTTAACATTAGAACCTAAATCTTTTGACAAGCCTTCCAATCGTCGTGCATCCCGACCCGTTCCCCCAATTAGTAAAAGCAACTCTGGATAATTTTCTTTGAGCATTTTGACTGCCCCTATCAACACGTCTACCCCTTTTCTGGGGACTAGACGAGTAAGTGCAAGAATTACCATCGAGGTATTTGGTATTTCAAAGCTCCTTCGTGCCTCCTCTTTCTCGAAGGCATTCGCGGGACTGAATCTTTCAATATCAACACCAGGAGGAATAACAACTATAGGCAGACTTTGTTTCGCTATCCGCTCTGCTTCCTCCGCTGGATAGTTCCCAGCACAAATTACCAAAGAAGCTTTTTTAAGAGTATTTGCTAAAAGTGATTTAGCAAGAGGTAATTTTCCAGGTATCGCTAACTCCGCTCCATGCAAAACAAGAGCATATGGAATTTCAGTCCACGGAGCTGATACACCTAACGGAAATGCCGGATCCCAAACTATTAATTCGGGATTAATGCCTTTTCTCAATTTTTCTAGATTTTTATTAATTTTCATGTTAGGCAGTAAAACTTTTTTGCTTGATCTGGAAATTTTAAAAGATTGTTCAGAATCAAATTCTTTATCTCCAAAAAACGGTGTTGTATGCACAAAAAAATCTTCACTTGGTAGGCGCCGCCACAACTCCCATAGATATGACTGGATTCCCCCAACTTTTGGTGGGAAATCATTAGTTATTAATATGTGCTTTCTCATAGACAGCCCTCTGCTTCAGCTAACATAATTTCTTCTATGACCAGAGGGTCGGAATCACTTTTCGCTATATCTACAAGCTCTTGATGACCCAAACGGATACTCGCCCAGGCTGCATGACTTCTCAATATAGGATCCGAATGCAGCAAGTACTTCTTTAGGAGGGACCTAAATAGCTCATTTTCTGTTTCTTCTGAATTGCCTATTGAAACAAGCGCATTCCGCTTCAGATATCGAGGATTTCTTTCAGCTATGTACCAAGAAGAAAAGCGGTCTAACAGTTCTTTGTCTTCAGCTTCTAAAATTTCTGATGCAAGGTAATCCGCCTTAACATCCCATTCAGCATCACTATTGCGATGCTCTCTTCCTTCTGGGCATACCTCCTGACAGTCATCGCATCCATAAATACGGTGTTCAATGCTTTCNCTATATTCATGTGGAATTATTCCTGGAGCTTGCACAAGCCAAGCTATACACTTTCTCGCGTCNACGACTCCCGGCTCGATGATTGCNCCCGTCGGACAGCCATCTATACACCGTTTACAGACNCCGCAATCTTGTTTAACTTTTTCACTTAATGGAAGTTCAAGATTTGTAACAATTGATCCCAAAACAAACCAACTCCCTTGTCCTGGAATTAANACGTTTCCATTTTTACCGTGCCAACCGATACCTGCCCGAATAGCTGCTGCGCGGTCAACCAAAGAATTTTCATCTGCAACAACCTGAGTTTTCCATCCGTCTTTTTTAAGCACTTCCGAAATCCCCGTAAGGGCTTCGCGTAGGAGACTGTAATAATCATTTCGTGCATAAGCAGCTATTCTTAGTGCTTCATTTGATACTTTTTCAAGCCGTGGAGCTGGAGTTCTGAGAGCTCCTACAATCAGTGACTTTGCGTCTTTCATGATCATTTTTGGAGTTGTGGAACGTTCAGGATTTCGGAAAGTGAACTGCATACCCCCATGAAGATCTTCAGATTTTCTTCGCTCTATTTCTGTACGTGTTTCCACAAAGGGTTCTGCGTTAGTAACTCCCAATGCCGATAAACCCAATTCCTGAGCAAGATTTGAAATTGTTTCAAAATACTCTTTACCCAAGCTTTTATTCAACCCAAGATCCATGATGGAATTTTATTAGCTTGAAGTGTTAAAAAACCCTAACNGTCTCTGAATAACGTAATGGGGGCACCAAACCNGCGTCAGCAATTTTCTTAATAGATCGATATTCTTCAAGATTAATTATTACTGCTGTTGACTCGTTGTCTCCGCATAAGAATGTAACTACACAATCTTCACAGTGTACTGATTCTTGTTTTGTGCATTTTTCACANTCAATTATTAGTTTGTTTTCTTCCGCTTTAAAATTCATATTTATAGATTGCCAAGCACCTGTGACAGTNAAATCAATTTTTACCCATTTAACTAGCNCCTCGTTTAATGAGGTACGTTTTAAAAGTGAAAATTAGGCTTATTTTAAGCTTCTTAACGTTAGTTTTTTTAATTGCTGTTACTTCTTGTGCCTCTTCCCATGAGACATTTGATGACACCGCTAAATACGTGGAAAAGTGCCCAGGTGAATCGGTGCCCACCCATTTGATAGTTAACTGCTACTACCACCAACAAGGTGATTCGAGTACAGCTTTTGCGATAATAAAATCATCTAAAGCTACGCGTGATCCAATTCTTTTTCTCCACGGCGGACCAGGTGGGAGATCGATCGCTGATCGGCATATGTGGCTTGCACCGCAATCTAAAATATTAAACTCTCATAATCTGATTCTGATCGATCAAAAAGGTTCAGGAGAATCTGAACCTTCCTTAGACTGCTGGGAAGTTACAGAAGGTCTATCAAACGATGCAATCTCGGCTTGCAAAACAAGACTCTCTATGGAGGGAATCGATTTTTCTTCCTATCAAATACGGGGAATCGCCGAAGACATAGTGGACCTTAGAATCGCTTTAGGGATTGATAAATGGAATTTATATGGGGTTTCTTTTGGTTCAAGGATAGCACTCGAGTTGATTGCAATAGATGAAGCAGCGATCAACAGTGTTGTTCTAGATTCACCCCTTCCGGGAAACGTAGCGGCTTATGACTCGTTGCCTCACGAATCGGAACGTGCAATAAATTTTGCTATTGACAACTGCCAAAAAATAAAAAAATGCAGCCTCTCTGCCTCCACTCAAGAGACATCTCCTTGTTCAAATCCACAAAACCTCATCTCTGAGTGCCTCAACGATTTACTTTTGGAACTTCGTACAAATCCGATCATATTTTCAACAGCAGAAAAAAATATTTCTGTCGACGATTCAAAATTTGCACTTGAATTAGCAAGATCTCTCGCCCATCCAGATGGAAAAGAGATCGTTCCAAAAGCCGTGATACTCGCCATAAATGGACGAATGGCAGAGGCTATGAACTCTCTCCTAACCATTGACATTTCTGGGTACTCAAAAGGTGACAAATTAAGTGAGGGCGTGCAATTCTCTTCAGAATGCCTAGATGAGCTCCCAAAAAATGATCCTCTTATTGAAGAGTATTCAACACCGCTTGCTTCCGCTCTGAGTAAAAGAGAAGAAGATCTTCAGAAAATTTGCGCAATTTGGACTCCAGACAACACGCCCTTAAAGAAACCTTTTTCACAATCGTTTAAGACCGAAGCTCTAATACTTGGAGGAATGCTTGATCCAATCACACCTGCCGCTTGGTCTTCAAAAACAAAGGAAATTTTACCAAATTCCATTTTAATTCAAAGAGAAAATTGGACACATGCCCCTTCACTGAGCGACGAATGTGCGCAGGAGCTTGTCTATAAATATTTCATGAATAACCGCTGGAAGCCCGGGGAAGCGCCCTGTTGATTTAATTCTTCTAAGGAACGTACACACCCAACCAAGCAAACGTACACAGGGAAACCATGCAGCATGCAGAGACAAAAGGAACGACGAACCGAAGTCTTCGTTGACCTGTAAGCAGTAAAACACCCAAAATGATAGGAAATCCATTTAAAGCGTATCTTTCAAGACTATTGATGTTCTCTGCTCCTAGTGCTACCGCTATGCAGCTAGCAGAAAAAAGTCCATATCGCAGAGGCCAATTTTTAAAGAGTTTTACTAATAGAAACAACAGAAGTAAAGCAGAAACTACATGCAGAGTTTCTGTTGCAGATGCTCCAGTTGCTAATCTCCACAATCCCCTAATCATGCGAGAAAAGGGATCCACAAAACTACCTCTTAGTGAATCCTGCGCTTTTATTGGAGCAAAAGCTTGATCAAATCGGAGTGAAGCCCAAAGTATGTATATACCGCTCCCTAAAAATCCACTAAGTAAAGCGACAGCCGCCTGAAATGAGAACTTTCCTTGATTCAATCTCCAATTTTTCCAAGCTACACAGAATATAGGAATAGTGAGGAGCAGTCCGGTAGGTCTGACTAAAGCAGCAGCAAATGAGCAAAAAATAACTGTCTTCCAGTCTTCTTTTCGAAGCGCCACAAAGCAAAAAATGCTAAAAGTTAAAAAAAGGCTCTCTGCGTAAGCCCAAGTAAGAACAAAAGCAGACGGAAAAACAGAGAGTAGCCAAGCAGAACGCTTTGCCAATTGCTCGTCACGAGTTTCAAGAAAAACCAATTTTTTAATTGCCAACAAAGCAGTTAAAGATGCAATATTTGCGATAAGAATCAAAGAAACAGAAACAGGTCCAGGAATTAACGCGTCGAAAAAACGGCCCAAAACTACGTATCCAGGAAAGAATCGAATTCCTTCTCTAACCACACCGTCATAACCATTTACAACAATAGAGGCGTACCAATCTCCATCCCATGCCATCAAACCCCTCTCGAACCTTTCCCCGTTCGCTGGGTTGAAAGTCCCCGATAGCAACTTGCTTAGTATCCAAGCTAGAAAAACGAGACATTTCGAAACAAGAAATGCCGGCAATACCGAGAGTATTTCACCAGCAAAATTATTACTTATNTTCCAGTTAAATGACTTAATTCGCTTATCTTCCATCACTTTTGACTGTCATACCGGACAAGATTTGCTGGATTGTAATATTCCTCACCGTCTGCATTNACCAAAGTTTCACCACCACCGAGCCACCTATTCAACTCCGACCTGAACAAACTACATTGCTTTCCAAAAGACTCGAATCCATCAATCCAGACAAGCCAAATATTTTGCTGACTAGTACTCCTAGATAAAAAATTTTCTGTTACAAGCGAAGGGGACGATTCCAAATTTCGCTTCCTGTAGTCATACCAATCGATTCTCTCTCCTTGNCCCAATGTAGGGTAAGTGAAAAATTGATAACCATCACCTAAAGCTCTATTTCCTGCTGGGGCTAATTGATCAGGACAAAAAACAATCGAATCCCCTTGTTTTCCTTCACTATTAATAACCGCAGCTATTTCCCCAAGTTGAGTTCTATCCCGTGAAAGTTCTCTAGCAACTGAGACAGAACTAAGNAGCAATAATAGAGTCAGGAGTGAAAGCATTGCCTTAGAAGGCAGCCTCGACAAACCCACAGCAGATGCAAAAATTACAAAGGGGAAAAAGAAAACTCCGTATCGCCCCTGGAAAGCTGTATCGGTTAAGAGACTTACTGCCGACCCAAATACCATTGTGCAAACCGAAATTAGAAGAATCCTTCTAAGCCAAGAAAGTTCACTAAAACCAATTTCCAACCCAGATCCTTTTTCATTGATTCGCGTGAAAGTTCCGAGTGCGACCAACAAGGAAAGCGCTACTGCTACCAACAGAGCCTCTGACCCTTTTCCACCACCAAAAGCTTCCAACGTCAAAGCTAGAACGACCGTTGGCCTTGGTGCATTAGCCCAAGGAGTTCCTGTGTGTTTCAGTTGCTCGAAAAAAACTGGCAACCAGAAAGCAAAAGGCACACAAGCCCCCAAACTCCACATTATTAGTGACCTGTAATTCTTTTTTTCTTTGCCAGACGTAGTTTTTGCTTTAACCAAAAGAGTCAATATGAGCACTGAAATTAAGAAAAGCGACCAATAATGGGTCAATAGCAGACACGCAATAGACAACGCATAAAAAAATCCATTCTTACCATTCGCTTTTTGCGTAGCCTTATAAAAATTTAAGTAAACGCAAAGCAATAAAAATATGATTAACGAGTACATACGAACTTCTGTTGCATACCGGATAGAAAAAGGGCTTGACGCTATTAAAGAAGCAGCTAATACTGCCCCCTTTTTACCCATGTGCATCCGACAGGTAAACCAAGTCATCACAATTGCCAAACAACCCAATAAACCGGAAAAAGCTCTCAGAATAAAATCTGAGTTGCCTAATANATCAATCCACAACCCTAAAAGAAGATAATAAAAAGGAGGGTGACCGTCGCGTCGCAGAGCATCCACTAACGAAGAGAAACTCTCANCAGCTATCGAAGCTGACTGNGCTTCATCGAGCCAAAGAGGACTCATAGGCAAAAAATTAAAGACCGCACCAAATAAAATTCCTATAGCGGCAACTACCCAAAATATACTTCGTTGAAAATCAAGTTTTTCAGTCACAATTAGATCGTATCCGTACATGGGTTAGAGAAATATCTCGGCAGATAGAAGTAATTTTCGTTTATTTTCCTCCATCCCCTGTTTCGCTTCTATGATCCGTATAAGTGACTATTAAAAACAACGAAAATATTAAGCCGATTATCATAGGGGCTGGACCAGCAGGACTTACTGCTGCATATCATCTTGGTAAACACGGAATAAAAAGTGATGTTCTAGAAGCTGATTCTGTTGTTGGCGGCATTAGTCGTACTGAAGTGAGAGATGGGTGGCGTTTCGATATCGGTGGCCACCGCTTNTTCACAAAAGTTCCTATGGTCTCNGACCTATGGCACGAAATCCTCGANGAAGGCGACTTTCTTTTAAGACCCCGAATGAGTCGCATATTCTATAAAGGCCGCTTCTATGACTATCCACTTAAAGCTAGTAATGCACTAAAAAATCTTGGACTTTTAGAGTCCTTCTTATGCGTACTCTCATATCTTTGGGTGAGAATTAGAAAACCTTCAGATGTAAGCACTTTTGAAGGTTGGACCGTCAGCAGGTTCGGTTGGCGGCTCTATAGAATATTTTTCAAGACTTACACTGAAAAAGTTTGGGGCGTTGACGCAAGCGAGATACAAGCCGACTGGGCAGCACAGCGCATAAAAAACCTTTCTCTTTTTAAAGCTGTATTAAATTCACTAATGCCCAGAAGGAACCAGAAAGAAATCACAAGTCTCATTGAAGAGTTTGAATACCCNAAACTGGGCCCGGGTATGATGTGGGAGAAATGCCACGAACTAATACAGGATCAAGGTAGCCGTGTCATTTTCCAAAACCCTGTTACTTCCATCACGCATTCNAACGGTAAAGCAAGAGAAGTAGTTACAGAGACTGCAAATGGATCAGAAACTTTTCCAACTTCTCACATAATTTCATCAATGCCAATTTCTAAACTACTTCTAGCCATGAATCCGCCAGCNCCTGAACACGTCAAAGAAGCCGCACTCTCACTGACTTTTCGAGAGCANATAACTGTTGCATTGGTGGTTCCGGAAAATGAAGGCTTCCCCGATAATTGGATTTACATACACTCGCCAGATGTCAAAGTTGGTCGAGTTCAAAACTTTGGAAGATGGTCCCCCTATTTGGTTAAAGACGGAAAAACCTGCCTTGGTCTTGAATACTTCGTTACCGAAGGGGATGACATNTGGAACACCCCTGACGCTGATTTAATTAGCCTNGGTAAATCAGAAATGAATACTCTAGGATTGTTNNATTCTGAATGTGTTGAAGAATCTTACGTCGTGAGAATGCCAAAGGCCTATCCGATGTACGACAAAAACTATTTCGAAAACGTCGAAACTATTAAGATGTGGTTAAAAGAAAATGCNGGGAATATTTTTCCNGTTGGTAGAAACGGCATGCATCGTTACAACAATCAAGACCATTCAATGCTCACAGCTATTTTAAGTGTCGAAAACATTCTTGGTGCTAATCACGACATCTGGTCAGTCAACGTGGANCAGGACTATCACGAAGAAGTTGCTAAGACTTGAGGGCTCTCATTAGAAATGACTCCACCAANTTCGTTAATACGTAATCCTTCGCCCGCTCTTCGAAACCTNCATAAAAAACCTTTNCATTTCNANCTGTTCCTGATTTCTCTTTTTGCTTTTCTTGTNAGAGNCCTTTACGTNATTTTTGTTGAAAAAGGAGATCCGCTAAATGGAGATGCTTTTTACTACCACCATGCTTCCCACTTGCTTGTTGATGGTCTTGGATTCACTGAACCCTATAGATATATTTTCGGAGGTGCCCAAGAGTTGCTCTTCGTCGAAGAGTCCTCATACCTAGCTGAAACCACTAACCGAAACCTTCCGGTAGGGCACATTGAACCAACTGCAGGCCACCCTCCCCTCTGGGTTCTCTTTTTAGCATTTCCGGTTTTAATAGGTTTAGATAGTGTTTTCGCTCAACAAATTTTTTCTTCTTTTATAGGTTCCTTAGGTGTTTTTGCTATCGGATGGGCCGCACGTGAAATAGTTGGTCAAAAAAGTGGACTAATCGCCGCAGGAATAGCGTCAATATATGCATTCATGTGGCTTAATGACGGGCTTCTGATGTCAGAAACTCTCGTGATACCAATAGTTGCGATTATTATTGGACTTTCTGCACGCCTATACAATAGAGTCTCGCTTTCTCTCCTCGTATTATTTGCTGTAGTAAGCGGCTTAGCGGTTCTTACAAGAGCCGAATTGATAATTGCTATTCCTTTTTTAGCATCTCCCATTCTTAGCAATTCTTTAGAAACACTAAAAAAACGATTATTTAAGTATCTACTCGTGGGAATTATTGTCGTTTCAGTAATGATGCCTTGGGTNGTTAGGAATCTAATCCAATTTGAGGAACCCGTATTCCTCTCCAATGGCTCAGGAATTTTACTCGCACAAACCAATTGTGATGCAACGTACTTTGGTGACAAACAGGGATACTGGGAATATTTGTGCGNTTTACCACAACCCGTAGGAAAAGATGGTGAACCTACTGACGAATCCATTCGCGATAAGGAGTATCGATCAAGAGGTATTGATTACGCAAGTAAAAACAAGGAACGTCTTTTAACTCATGCCGTTCCGAAACGTGTAGCTCGCTTATGGGGTTTCTATTCTCCAATAGAACAGTTGCGCGCTGACAAACTTGTTGAAGGAAGAAATTTCAGTCTTTCNGTTATAGGGCTCTTGCAATATTACGCTCTTCTNCCTCTGTCAATTCTTGGTCTAGTCAAACTTAGAAAGGAAAAAGAAGCTCTGTTACCCCTTATAACACTTCCAATAATTACCACGCTTGTCGCTGCGACAAGCATGGGAACAACCCGATACCGTGTTTCAGCTGAAATCTCGATAATAATTTTCGCTGCTTTCGGGATAAAATTTCTCGTCGAAAGAATCAGGAGAATTCCAATAGACACTGATAAAAAAACTGTCTCTTTTCCAGAAGTTGAAAAATCATGAAAAGTATTTCGGTAACTCTAGACGTTGAGGATCTTCGANCTTCGAATCATTTCGAAGATCGGTCAAAGCTAATGGCAGAAAAAGTTTTAGATCTCTTTNACCAAATGAGTATCCGCGCAACAATTTTTATTGTTGGTGATNTTGCCCAAAAACATCCGGAAATAATAGAGAAAGCGGTAAAAGATGGTCATGAAATTGGTTTACATTCCCACAAGCACATACCCCTAGAACTACTAAACCCCGATGAATTTGAACGGGAATTAACTGCGGCTAAAACATTACTTCAAGGAATTTCCGGACAAAAGATAGATGGTTTTCGCGCTCCGACAATGTCACTTACGCACAAAACTCGTTGGGCAATTCCTATCCTGCAAAGAGTCGGATTNAATTACTCNTCAAGTGTTCTGCCTGCCAAAAATCCTCTTTATGGATGGGANGGTTTACCAAGACACCCTTTTAGATGGCTTGACTCAGTGATTGAGTTTCCTTGTCCTGTAACAAATATCCTGGGCTTTACTATCCCATATCTAGGTGGGGCTTACTTCCGGCTCTTCCCATCAGTTGTTAGAAAGATGGGCGTACGACGATCNTCCAGTGAAGAGGCCCTTTGGACCTACTGTCACCCTTGGGAATTTGACCCTGAAGAAAAGTATTACCAACTGGAAAATGTTGGACGCGTTACGAGTCGAATTGCTTGGATTGGAAGGAAAGGGATGGAAAATAAAATGCGTGATTTTCTTAAAGAGGCTTCCTCGCAAACNCTTGGTGAAATCGCATCAAAAATAGATCCATCACAATTGAAAATAGTAAACCCGGAGTCTCCTCACAGTGACGAGAATCGAACTTAACTTGAANACTTCTTTAGAAATTAACGAAAAATTTAAGTCAATCAAAAAACCAGATTTCACTAAAGCCTTATTACTGATTTGTCTTTTTGGACTTTTCATACGTTTCTTGTACTTTTTTCTTGTAGTTGCCGATAATCAGTTAAGTGGTGATGCCGCCTCCTACCATNTAACCGCAAATATTTTCGCAGACGGTCTTGGCTTCACTGAACCGTTTCGCTACCTCTTCGGGGCGATTGATTTAGTGCCCATTGAAGAAGATTTAGTTGAAATAATTACCCCGATAGGACACATGGAACCGACTGCAGGACATCCACCGATTTGGACCCTTCTTCTATCAATCGGTTCTTTTCTTGGTTTCACCACCGTCTACGAACAGCAGATATTCTCAATTTTCTTAGGAGTACCTTCCATACTGCTTGCCGGTCTGATCGGAAGAAAAATAAGTTCAGAACGACTGGGTTTGATTACTGCTTTTCTGACTGCCACCTATGCATTTGTTTGGATTAACGACGGACTACTTATGGCGGAAACTTGCGCAATCACTGCCGCCTTTGGGTGCATTTTCGCCGGATTNGTTTTTGCCGAGAATCCGAAAATGAAAAACGCTTTAATTTTCGCCTGCGTTGGGGGTTTAGCGGCTTTGTGTCGTGCCGAATTNCTCATCTACCTTCCCGTGGTGGCTGCAGTTGTTCTGTTCAGGAAGGAATTTTCATGGCGTGTAAAATTACTTCGATATCTATCCATCGGATTAGTCGCTCTGCTAGTAATTTCGCCTTGGATAATTCGAAATCTTTACTCTTTTGAAGAAAACGTTTACCTTTCTGACGGTGCAGGCACGGTCTTAGTCCAAGCTAATTGTGATTCCACTTACTATGGACAAAATCTTGGGTACTGGGAACTGAAGTGCGGTGAGCCTCCCCCGTATGGAGCGAATGGTGAACTNCTTGACGAGTCGCAACGNGATATTGTCGTTCGAGAGCGTTCCTTTGATTACATTANTGAAAACAAAAAGCGACTACTAACAGTTGTCGCCCCTGCGCGTATTGGCAGAATGTGGGGTGCTTACAAACCTGTTGAGCAACTACGTCTTGATGTTCTTGCCGATCGTCGCTCCTTTGCAATTTCCTTAATTGGTTTCGCACAATATCTACTCTTACTACCACTTTCTCTAATTGCTATTTTAAAATTGTGGAAAAAGCGGAGAGAAATCCTATTGATTACTTCCGCTTGGATTCCGATTGTTACATTTACAGCGGCGTTAACTTTTGGAAACACCCGCTATCGCACAGCCGCCGAAACATCATTAGTTATTCTTGCAGCATTTTCTATTGATTTATTAATAAGAAAATTTACAGAAANGCCAAAAACTACTTAATCGGGTTATACGAGCATCCTTGCGGGGGGTCATCGTAACGTTGATCCCTAGTCCACTCCCCCAACCACCATTCCTCTTCTTCGACGACAAGAGGGAAATNTTTTACAATTTTTTCAAAAACGGAACTACCTATGAGACCAGCTCCGAATGGACATAGGTGTCCATCATCCTTCCCATCACGCACTTTACGCACTTGATAAGTTTCACCATCTAGGGCAGTTACGAAACGTGCAAAGGCACCTTTTTCGTCACCAAGCAACTTACCTGTATCTATAAATTCAACTTCTTTTTGGTGATCCGAAATTTCCTTATAAATTTGATTTACCAAGTGTCGAGTTTCCTCTAAACCTTCCGCTTCAGGAGTGGGAGGCATACCGATCCAGATGATCAGAGAAGAAATTTTCAAGATTTCTTCTACTGAATTTTTCACAATTTGTTCGTATTCTTCTTGACTTTCTTCTGCGAATGCTAGATCCCACCCCCCGACCATTACTGTCATAACTTCTGGTTCCGCATTGAGAGAATCCGCTAAATAGGTCTGGAATNCTTTTTGAGTTAAACCAACTCCCCCAAATGACCTATTTTCCACAATCGCCACTCCAGTTGCTTCTAAAACTGCTTTAATAGCAGGATCCGCATCATAGGAAACGCTGTCTCCAATGCTAGTAACCCTTAAAGGTTCATTTTTGGTTGGAGTTCTAATTATCATTTCNATTAGATCTATGACTTCTATTTCTGATTTTTCTTTATCGTCTGTTTGATCAGTTAAAAAAGTTGTTTCTACTGCTATTTCATTTTCAATTACTAAAGATGAAGTTGGCGTCAATTCTTCTGTCGAAGGAGTCGTCTGAAGAACAGTGCTGGGCGCATGAGTCGGCGATATTGCTGTCGTACTAGTTGCAGCTTTAACACTCACACTTGTAGTCGACGTCTTTTTTTCTTCTAGCGAGAGATTTCCAAAGGTGGGTTCTGCGGAACTGCAGGCAACAAGGAAACAAATAGACGCAATTGAACACCCTTTGTAGTATTTTCTAAACACTTGGTGAGACTAACCGACCGTATAGGATCAGCGTGCTGTGAAGAAAAACAAAATTTTACCTATTTCCTCAACTCTCCTGATAATTCTTGGACTATGGATTGCCTTAATTCCTTTTTCACGACCTCTACCTGGTGGGGGAACTTTCTCGTTTGAAAATACTCCCGAGGCTTCTTGTAAAAGTCCAATTTTTGGGACTTTTACGGAAGATTCGCCTTCTTACGAAGTTTATGTGAACCCTAAACCAAAAATAGGAGACCCCACAATAAGTAAATCGATAAGTTGCTCCAGTAGAGCTACTTTTCGTCTCGTATTCGGCCTTTCGCTTTTTCTTATAGGTATGTCTTTATTGGTTTATTTGCAAAGAAATAAAAAATGGAAAATCTAGATCTTTTTTCAACTGCGGAATTGTTAAATAATGTCTTCAAACCGAAAACGCCTATAACAACTGAACAACTGGAATGGCAATATCACAAAAACCCTGCCGGTTCTGCTTGTATTGGATACCTTCTTGAAGCAAATAGACAAATAAGCAACTACGCTTTGATTCCAAAAATTTTCAAAAATCATCTTGGAAATGAAATTACTTTAGGTGTCGGTGTTGATTTAGCTGTATCCCCTGACAGCCGAGGGAAAGGCTTATTTCGCAAAACAATAGAAAATAGCTACAAGGCCGGAATCAAGGGTAATTTAGATGGGATTCTCGGAGTGGCGAATTCGCAATCTTCGCCACGCATGACCGAAGCGATGGGTTGGAGAAAGTTACCATCACTCGATTTTAGACTTTTGAAAGTGTCGAGATCAGGAGCCGTCCTCCACACGTCTCAACATAAAAGTGACTACAAGTCATGTACTGTAGATGGTCTTCGAGATCTTGAAACTTTCGCACCTTCTTCCAGTTTTTCTCCACTCTGGAATGCAGAACTTTTAAACTGGAGACTTTCAAGACCTGGAGTTGATTATTACACACATTCCCACGAGTCAGCTTTCCTCATTACCACAAAGATTTCTATCCGCGGGATTAAAATAGCTGTTCTGCTCAAGGCATTTCCTGTAGACCCAAACAAAACCCCTCTCTCCATAACGCCTTTCGTGTCAGGTGTTGCCAAGTATCACAAAACACCATTTGTTGTTCATTGGGGTAAAAATCCTCACTTTAAAATTAATGGACTTAAAATTCCAAGAAAATTCCAACCAAGTCCTCTTGATTTAGTAGTCCATTTTTTTCATGAAGAAAATAACTTCGAACTTAACGAATTTGAATTACTAGACTTTGATGCTTTTTAGATACTGAATAAAAAGCATCAAGCGAAGATACTGTTCTTTTTATGGAAACTGCAGCCATTATTCCAGCTTTCAATGAAGTGGAGTCACTTCCAAATGTTATAAGTGAAATTAGGGACCTTTTTCCGGANCACTTAATAATTGTGGTTGATGATGGCTCAACAGATGGAACCGCCGATGTCGCTAAAAAATCTGGCTGCGTCTGCCTTTCTATGCCTTTTAACCTTGGAATTGGGGGCGCTCTTCGTTTGGGTTTNCGTTACTGCCTGGACAAGGGAATTGANCGCGCATATCAATTTGACGCAGATGGTCAACATGACCCAACACANATATCGTCATTACTTTCAGAGTTGGAACACTCTGANATGGCTGTCGGGAGCAGATTCTCAACGGACAATTCTTACGAAGTTGGNCAAAGTAGAAAAGCGGCTATGGGTTTTCTACGTTTTCTGGTAAGAATCTATACTGGGCAGAAATTTACCGACACTTCTTCTGGCTTTCGCGCTTTCAAAAAACCAGTTATTAAACTTTTTGCCAAGGAGTACCCAGTTGAATACATGGACTCGGTGGAGGCTTTACTTATAGCTTCAAAAAATGGTTTTAAAATATCAGAAATTCCAGTTCAAATGAGAGAAAGATCTGCCGGTCAACCGTCTAACCGTAACTTTCGCCTAATTTACTACTTTTTACGGCTTTTGATTGTTCTACTTGCTAGTACGCACAAAAAGAAGAAGGATTGACTCAATGAGCTCATCTACGCATATTTTGATAGCTGTTCTTGCTCTAGGGGCTTTATTCTTAATCGTTAGATTAGTTAGACTCAAAGCCCTTAAAGCGAAATACTCAATTCTGTGGCTAACAGTTGGAACAGCACTGGCGATTATTTCTGCCGTCCCTCAGATACTCGATTGGACCGCTGAAAAACTAGATATTTGGTACCAACCAACTCTTTTTCTTCTTTTGGCAATAGGTTTCCTTTTACTATTAGCTATGCATTTTTCTTATGAACTNTCACGAATGGAAAACCGTATAAGAATTCTCGTTGAAGAAATTTCATTACTGAAAGAAAAACTAGAAAAAGAAGATTAAGACTCCGGAATCATATTCTCAATCCATCCATCTTTTTCTAAGATTTTTTCAAATTCTCTAGACAACGCATCTGCTCCCACTTCAAAAAAATGGACGCCGTGTTCCTTACGAAGAGGAACAATAGAACCATCAAGCATTTCCATATTCCAGCGGAANTGACCTTCTTCATCACCCAAAACTTTCATACTGTCGANCATTTCAGCTTCTGAATGCCACTCACCAACTACCNAATCCCAAATACTGTTCAAATCATCTGTTAGATAGGATGGATCCGACATTCTTGGCGTACTCCACCAATACAAGTACGCTCCGCCGGATACCCAATGAGAAATCGCATCATGCGCTCTCTCAGTCAAAACCTCACTCCAGCGAGAAGAACCCGGTTCCAGATCTTCTCCTTCAATTGCATAACCTTGAAACTCGTTGGCTCCAATCATCGCTATGACAACATCTGGGCGCACTTGTCGAACCATCAGTTTGTAATCAGGTATTACGTCATCTTCCCAATCCCAAAAAGGAACTGTGAATCCAAAGCCCAGTGCGCCTCTACCTTCAATATCGACATCCGCTCTTGGTTCTAAAATCCGTTCGAGTCCATATTGAAAATCAAGCATGAGTGAATCGCCCACGGCAAGCACCCTAATGGGGTCTTCGGATGTGCCTGTTCTTAGAGCTTTTAAAGGAGATTCGAAACTAAGCAAAGTCATAGATGTCGTTACATCTNACGGGGCGAGGGAAGTTGTCGAACTCTGTAGCGTGATAATAGATTCTTCATTACCTGACGATGGCAATTGAACCCCGCTNGTTGTTACAGGCAAATCATTTTCTTCCGATGTTTCGTCTTTCAGCGGGAGGCTCTGTTCTCTAACCGTCANAACTGGCACGACTGCGGGTTCCAGCATCTCTTCTGAGGAGGAAGTATCAATTATGCGTTCAGAAAATTCTTTTATTTCGTCAATTTGGATCTTTCTACTTAAATCACCTATTGGTTCTGACCAGTCTCTAGCTAGATCNCGGCGAAAATCATTTTTTTGCGTTGAAGCCCAGATGTCGAGNACATCAGGAGCTAAAAAAGAAGCAGAAATAAGGAAAAAACACATTATGAGTAAAGATTTGAGAGCTTTATTGGAAGATTTTTTCCGCATAAAACCGCCGATCTTTAGTATAAAGCGGCAATATTACTGCATTTCTGTCGAAAAAAAAGGAAAATCAAGAAATATTAAAAAAACTTCAAACAGGATCCACCACAGGGTCATTTGATTCTTCTAATTTAACGTTTGAAAGTTCGATTGGTCCGGTGAGACCAGTCGAGTTACAACTATAAAAGGGGTACCTCTCCATGATGTCAACAATTCTCACTCTGATCATTCTAGGAATGCTCTTCCAGGGTGTAGTTGCTGTCCTTGACAGCATTCTCGACACTGCAGGTGTTAANGGAATGCTCAAAGGACTTCCAATAATCGGTCCAAATCTTAATTTAATTTGGGCATGGCTCTTTGTCGCTATTACCGATCTCGGTGGTATGGACTATGGAGCTTCAACAGAAATTCTCTCAATGGGAGAATTTGGTTCTCAANTAGGTACTGCACTGGCAATTTGTGCATTTATCCCCGTTGGGAATGCAGCTATTTCAGCACTTGGCAAAGGCGTAGCCCGCTAAGTAAAGAAAATAACTTTAAAAAACCCCGCCACCTAGTGGCGGGGTTTTTTCATTTACACATTTCTTTCTCTCAGCTCAACATATCTACTTTCACAAATACACCTCTTGCGATTGCNGTCCTAGTTTCACTTACCCACAGCTCAGNGNAAACATAGATTTTTCGTCCTTCAACTTTCTCTATCTTTCCTGTCCACAACAGTTCTTCAGCAATAGGAGTGGGGTTTTCATATCTGACTTCTAAAGTTCCAGTCATAGCACCGCAATGATTCACGACTAAAACACTTCCCATTATGTCGTCGAAAAGTAGCGCTATTACGCCACCTTGCACAAGATCAGGAGGGCCTACGTAAACTCCATCAAGTTTACCGGAAGCCCTTATTTCTTTGTATTCACCCTCACCTATTACTTCGACCGTTAATGGTGGTGCTATTGGGTTAAAAGGACCTACAGCTGGACTGTAAGGAAAAAATTCTGCAGGGTTAAGGTCTCGTTTTTCAATAGGGTTTGCATCATTCTTCAAAGAACCCTGTGCAGTCACGCCCAAGTATGAATACTTTTCCGCNTCTGAAGCAGCCTCTAAGATTTTTTCACTTAGCTCAGAGATAACTTCATCAGAAGTGTCAATTAGCCGAACCGCTTTCATCAGGCGTCTAGTAGCTTCATTCAAGTTCTTCAATTCGTTATACAAGAGTCCTGCTTTCCAATTGCCTAAAGTATTCTGAGATACTCAACAAATACTGATCTGAAGACTACGGTTTATCAATGAAAGCAGAAACACCCTATGACAAAAAATGAAACTAAAGTTGCCGTCGTGACAGGCGCCGCTTCCGGAATAGGAAGAGCAACTGTAACTACTTTACTCAATCAAGAGTTTCAGGTTGCTGCAATAGATGTTGACACCGGTGGCCTTAAAAGTCTCTCAAGTTCTCTTCAGGGAAACGAAGACCGTTGCGANACTTACATAACCGATGTGGCCTCAAGAGAGCAATGTCATTCAACAGTCTCCGAAATATTTGAAAAGAACGGCCGGATAGACGTCTTTGCGAATATTGCTGGAATTGCGCGAAGCGAGCATATGACTGAAGTTTCGGAATCATCTTGGGAAGAAATGATTGGCGTCAATCTCTCCGGAGTTTTTTGGTGTTCTCAGGCGGTAATACCTTTTCTGATCGAAAGTGGCGGTTCGTTAATTAATGTTGCGTCCTGCTCTGGGTTGATGGGACAGGCATACACGGTCGCTTACTCAGCTACCAAGGGTGGGGTTATCGCTATGACAAAATCATTAGCAATGGAATANGTAAAAACTGGCATCAGAATTAATGCCNTAGCCCCAGGNAGTGTCCAGACNCAGCTGATTGACAATTACTCGATACCAGAAGACGTAAACATGGACTTAATTAAACCGTATATGGGNTTTCGCGGAATGGCTGAACCTGAAGAAATNTCAAATGTAATTTCATTTTTGGTCTCAGATGACGCGCGNAGAATACATGGGGCCGTCATTACAGTCGACGGTGGCCTTACTGCAGGTTGAAATGACTNCTGAAGAAACCCAACATATCGAAACCCCTTTTGTTCTTGGTGTTGATCTCGACGGTGTATGCGCCGACTATACGACTGCATTTAGAGAAATTGCCGCAAAGGAGCTTGGAGTTGAAGAATCTGCACTTCCTCTTAAACGTTCTTGGGATTTCAGCGAATGGGGACTAAACGCTGAAGAATATCGAAAACTGCATCATCTGGCCGTTGATGAGTACAACATGATGAGACAAATGCCTGCGATGGACAGGGCAGCAGAAGTTCTATGGCGACTTTCTGATGCCGGTGTTTGGATTCGGATAATCACACACCGTCTGTACGTGAACTGGACTCACGCTAAAGCTGTTGTTGACACAGTCGAATGGTTAGATGAAGCAAAAATACCCTATAGGGACATTTGCTTCTTAGGTGACAAACCGCAAGTTGGAGCCCATTTATATATCGATGATGCTCCTCATAATATCGAAGCACTTGAATCAACCGGCAACAAGGTAATAATCTTCGACGCGCCTTACAATCAAACCCTCAGTGGTCTTAGAGCACACGACTGGGAGTCTTGTGAGCACTTAATTTTAGATGAGGCAACAAAAATGGGCTTCGAGATACAATCTCAACTTCCCGGTTTCGAAGAAGGTAGTGACCGTTTCTAATCAAGAACGTTTAAATTCAGGTGCTCTTTTCTGTGCAAACGCTTTAGGCCCTTCCTTTGCATCCCGTGAGGCAAACACTTCTTTACCTATTGGGTCTTCAAATTCAAAGGCCTCTTGTTCAGTCATTCCACTTGTCTCTCTGAGAGTCCTCAAAACAGCTTCCACGGCGAGCGGACCATTTTCACAAATAGTATTAGCTATCTCCATCGATTTATCCAATGCTTTACCATCGTCTACTAAGTGACCCACTAAACCAAGATTCTTAGCTTCTTCAGCAGATATATGCTTCCCTGTTAACAATATGTCCGCTGCTTCTGTAAAAGGTATCTGCCGCGCAAGTCGAACCGCCGATCCACCCATTGGATATAAGGACCATTTAACTTCGGAGACTCCGAAAACAGATGATTTTCCAGCCACTCTTATGTCAGTTCCTTGAAGGATTTCAGTGCCTCCTGCAATGGCGTTTCCTTCTACAGCAGCTATCAAAGGGACCCTGGGATGTTTAGTTTTTAACAAGCCTCTATAAATAAAATCTGAACCTTCCTCTTCCATACGTTTACTGACGTCATAATCGTCCGTGTCTTCACTATCGCCCGAAAGTGATCGCAAATCCATCCCAGAGGAGAAATTCCCAGCAGCTCCTGTCAAAATACAAACACGGATATCTAAATCTTCATCAATCATCTCCCAAGCATCAGAAAGTCGAGCAAACATAGGGAGAGTCATTGCATTCTGCCGATTTGGCCTATTCATTGTCAGAAGTAAAATCGATCCATCTTTTTCTACAGTTAAATCACTCATTTTTCCTCCGTAAAAAACCCATTGAAATAAATTTTATGATGCATCAACTCAAAGCAGGGATTACTTTATTTGCTACCAACTCTAAACTTTCCCATCCGATAGCTGGATCTACTCCTCCTACTAGCGGGTGTAGAACTACTGCGCCCTTATTCCGCAAGAGATCTACACATTCTTGCGGTGTAACAATTAAATGTTGATCCCCTTCTTTCAGTTCTTCAATGCTGCTTCCTTCTACGTGCCAAGAAGACCTCTGATCTTGGTACTGCCAAGCTGCATACGTCATAGCGTCATACAAAAGATTCTCCCCTATCTCGTTCCAAAGCTTTTCCGGATCTTCACTCACCATCACCATCCCTGGACCTGAAGGCATCATGCACATAGGAGTTTCGTAACCTACTTCTTTCGCTTCCGCATAGTAAGCAGTTTCTAAAGATTCATCTCTGACGGCTGGCACAAACGGCAGCCCCAATCTCGCAGCACGCGTAGCTGATATTTCGACTGAACCACCAACAGAAATTAATGAACTTGGCGCTGAAACAGGCTTAGGGCTAATAAGAACTTCTCGTCCTTTATATTCAAAAGGCTCACCTCTTAAAGCAGTGAGAATCGTTCTGATTGCTTCCTCGGTGTCCTTACCGCGAGTTTTTCTGTTTTTATCAAACATTTCAAACTCTGATTCCCTATACCCAATCCCCATAACTACGTTAAATCTTCCAGGGGCAATCAAGTCAATTGTCGCTATTTCTTCTGCAATTCTAAGCTGGTCGTGTAAAGGTAAAAGTAGGGCGGAGACAGAGCAGAAAAGATTATTAGTTGCCCCCAAAACGCTCCCTGCTATCAATAAAGGNGAGTTCATNTAACCATCTTCTGTGCCGTGGTGTTCTGAAAGCACAACAGCCGCAAAACCTTTATCATCAGCCCACTCAACCATTTTTAAAAATTCGCGGTATTGGTCGCCGTGTGTCAAACTCTCCACAAAAGGTGGAATACGTAAATCAAAACGTAATACAAACATTCTTACTCCAGTTATTCGCCAATTCTAGCGAGAGCGCTTCTTGCCGNTTTAAGGTCTTCAGGATTTGTAACTCCAATCCANGACTCTCTACTTTTAATTACATCTATTTCAATNTGATTATTTAACCGCTGCTCTTCCATAGCAATAGGCAAGAGAAACTCTGATTCTTCCTCTAAAGAATTTGACTCTANAAAAATTCTCCACTGCTCTTTAAGCAATTTTAAACTTTTCGATGGCAATGCCCACAGATTCATCGAAACAAAAGCCTCACTAGAAATGGATTCCTGATCTCCACTCAGAATTAGATTCTCTTGGTTTCTTATTTCATGTGTTTCCTCAATGCCGACAAGTTTTTCATTCTCAACTGAAAGAATCCCTCGTGAAACAGTTCCACTTTCAGGAAGCGTATTTTTTAGCTGGAAAGCCAAAATTGCTGCTTTTTCGCCATCAAAACCATCAAGAGTCTGTTTCAATGCTGTAGGCCCATAATAATCATCTGCATTCATCACAATGACTGGACCATCTGTCTCGTCTAAAGCTGCAACAACTGCGTGCCCTGTTCCCCATGGTTTCTCGCGTTTAGGCTCAAAAGTATCCTGATCAACAATTTTAATATCTAAATCACTTTGCTTATATTTGAACAGATGTTTTTTTAGTTGTTCATTCAAAATACTTCTTGTCACTATTACCACTTTTTTTATTTCTACTTCAATAGCTTGTTCAATCGCATAATCAAGAAAAATTTCATCTTTTGGTCCAACTGGCACTAGTTGTTTAGGTGCTCCAAACCTACTTCCAAGTCCAGCTGCCATAATCACGAGAGAAACTTCTTCCATTAGCAATACCTAAGTCTTATTTATCCAAAAATGCGTCACGAGCTTGGTCACCTATTCCCATAAGGTTCATCTCAAATGTGTAACCCTGTTCTAAACGGTAACGCTTNGAAAGATTCGTCTCTTCAANACCATCTAATGAGGCTTTTGCTGCTTGTATTAATGTCTCATTTTTTTCTGCGATCTTTCTGGCTGCCTCGAGTGAAGTGTCTTCAAGTTCCTCACTCTCTACCACTTTAAGAACTGATCCATAAGAAAATAACTCTTGCGCAGTTGCAGTCTCACATGTATAAAGCATCCATCTTGCTTTCTGAGGAGGAACCAAGCGCATAAGATGNCTAGCAGCTCCGAGAGCTCCATTGTCTACTTCTGGTAGACCAAAAGTAGCATCGCTGGAAGCAATAACAACATCCGCACTTCCNGCTATCCCGATTCCAGTTCCCAGACAATGGCCATTTACTACTGCTATAACAGGAATTTTTGAACTATGTATAGCATCGAACANTTCATAACAAGAATGATTAGCTTTCAGAATGCCTTCATTTNCTGGGAGGTCTTGCATCTCTTTAATATCGACTCCCGCACAAAAGCCATTACCAGAGGACCGAAGTAAAACAACTTTTACAGCATCNTTTTGTTCGTTACCATANGAACAGATTTTTTCCGCAATGAAGTATGCGTCAGTCACATTAAGAGCATTAACGGGCGGATTATCCATAGTTAAAATCGCCACTCCATTATCTATGGTTTCGTGCACTGACATACTTCAACACCTCATTTCACTATTTAATATGCTATTGACACTATCTTCTAAGCAGGACTGAAGAACCGTGTCCAAACAGACCTTGGTTTGCTGTGATACCCATTCTGGCGCCCTCNACTTGTCGCTTTCCCGCTCGATGAGAAAGTTGCCAGTGAAGTTCACAAACTTGAGCAATCGCTTGAGCTGGGACAGCCTCTCCAAATGCNCCAAGCCCCCCACTTGGATTCACAGGAATCTTTCCTCCNATAGAAGTACTACCATCTCTTAAAAGGGCCTCCGCTTCCCCGGCTTTACANAAACCAAGCTGTTCGTACCAGTCGAGTTCCATGGAAGATGCCAGGTCATATACTTCAGCAACATCTATATCTTCTGGCTCGACTCCTGCTTCTTCATAAACATGTTTTCCTATTGATTCCTTGAATCCAGTTTCGCTTGGAAGGGTGGTCGCTGACGAATCAGTTGCTAAATAAGGTAGGTCTATTAGAGGNTCGGGGTAAGTGGGGGTATTTAAAGCAATCGCTGACACTCGAACCGGATCAGACACGCCTAGCGACTTAGCNTAATCCATAGAAGAGACTACGAGAGCTGCACCGCCATCACTTGTTGTACATATTTCTAAAAGTCTCAAGGGGTCAGAAACAACGGGGGAACTATAAACGTCTTCTAAGGAATATTCTTTGTTGAATCGTGCATTTTCGTTAAAAACAGCGTGTTTACTATTTTTCACCTTGACCAGCGCGAAGTCTTCTTGAGTCGCTCCATACAATTCCATACGTCGCCTCGCATGCAGACCGAAATAGACAGGGTTAGTTGCTCCCACCATGTGAAAGCGAAGCCAATCGGTGTCATCAGTTCTAATTCCGTCGTTAGGAGCTAAAAACCCATCTGGCGTGGTGTCAGCTCCAACAACTAGAGCCACATCACATGCACCCGAAAGAATTTGCCCTCGTGCTACTGAGAGAGCAGTGGCGCCCGAGGCACACGCTGCATACGAACTTGCCACTTGAGTGCCATTAAAGCCTAAAGCACGAGCCATAGTTGACCCTGCCACATANCCNGGATATCCGCACCGAACTGTTATCGCTCCAGAAATAAAACCGACTNCATTCCACNCTATTTGAGCATCATCTAGAGCTTTTTTTGCAGCAATGGTTCCATATTCAACAAAATTACGCCCCCATTTACCCCAAGGGTGCATTCCTACTCCCAATATTGCTACATCTTCCATTTCTAATTCTTATCCTGTTTCTGGCCTTCGAACAATGGCTTCCACATCCAAGTTAAGTAACGGCTCTCTGAGTCCTCGTNCANAGNCCCAACCNTTAATTCAACAGTCATTCCTACGCTTAGATCTTCAACGGCATAACCATTAGCTACCTGTCCGAGTACCACCATTTTTTCCTCCACTAATTCTACTGCGGCAATAACAATAGGCTCGTAAGGTTCGGCTGCTATGAACGGCGGTGGTGGCGGATAGGNGCTATTCGTGTANGACCAAATTTTTCCGAATCTGCTTAAAAGAACTTCCTCTACTTCATCTTCAGGAAAATTAGGGTCAGAACCTCCAAGATCTTTAGGGAAACAATAACTTCCAGATTTTTTAAAACGACCACCTATCAAATGTGGTTCTTCTTCAATAGTAAAGAAACCCTCTACCGCCGGAATTTCAGTTTTCATGTCTTCAACCAAGTTTTTACTTTCTGTCTTCTAGAAAAGAGCGGATGTTAAACGTTGTCGCCATTCGCTTGTTCTTGGATCATCAGGACCCAATAATTCNAGTAAATCGATGAATCGATCTCTAGATCCTTCATCTACTTTAACTTTCTCGATCAGCTCACTTAGTTCTGCATCAACGTCTCCTACATCNTCGAGACGTGCCATCGCCAATACTCTTCTCGTTTCAGGAGTCTCTGGAATTTTTTCGAGAAGTTTTACAGCCTCTTCTTTATCCCCCGTTTCATTTCTCGTCACGAGTAGTTGAGCTAAGCTCGTAATAGCAATTGGGTTATCCGCTTCTATTTCTAGAGCTTTTCTAAGAGATGTCTCATCTCCATCACTCAAGAGTTTNTCTACTTCTGTCATCTCTTCAGAAGGTAAAAGTTGTTGCACAAATTCTCGTACTGCTTCTTCGCCCTGTGCNCCAATGAAACTACTAACGACATCTTTATTTTGTATTGCGAAAACAGCGGGAATTGACTGGACCTTAAATGCTCCAGCAACACCGGGATTCTCATCTATGTTTACCTTGGCTAGAACAACTTTTTCGTTCGTGTCTTCAATCACCCTTTCNAGTATTGGTCCTAAGCTTTTACACGGACCACACCATGGCGCCCAAAGGTCTACNANTACCGGGGTATTTTCCGAGCGTTCTAATACTTCTTTTTCAAAATTACTATCAGTTACTTCAAGAGTCATCTTCATCCACCAAACAAGAAAACAAATTTCCTTACCTTNAGGGTAGAGAGATCNNCTTTNCNCCACTACCGTCTGAGCATGAATACAACTTCAGGNATAAGAAAAAANGAAGTGCGNAAGTGGTTAGATGCNCATGTNNANGGNGTTGAAGGNGANCTNGAATATCANCAAATCATTGGAGGNCACTCCAATTTAACNTACACAGTNNTNGAANAATCAGGCCGNAAATGGGTTCTNAGACGTCCTCCNCTNGGNCATGTTCTNGCGACTGCTCATGANATGAGTCGCGAATANCGNGTAATTAAAGCACTCGCTGAAAGTGGNGTNCCAGTTCCCAAAGTNGTTGGNCTTTGNGANGATNCAGATATAAACGACGCTCCTTTTTATGTAATGGANTTCGTAGAGGGAATAGTTGTNCGTGANGCTGAAATNGCNCGNTCTCANCCTCTTNCNGTTCGTAAGAAAATGGGTGANTCNCTATTAGAAANACTTGTTTCTTTACANGCAGTAAATGTTGATGANGTAGGACTNGGAGACTTAGCCAGAAAAGACGGNTATATAGAACGNCANCTAAAACGCTGGANAGCNCAATTTGAACAATCTACAAATAGAGAAATACCAGGNGTTTTCGAAATNCATGACAANCTTTTNNGAAATNTNCCTGNGCAGCANGGTGTTGGNATAGTNCANGGNGANTACAGNTTAGACAACACAATNATGACNGANACAGGTGAAGTNGCNGCNGTTTTAGANTGGGAACTTTGCACNNTNGGNGATGTTCTTTCAGANCTNGCAGCAATTATTTCNTATTCAAATGACCTAACNGGNATGGANACACAGGCNATGTCAGTAGANGGTTTNCCNACNCCTGANGAAGTNNGAAATCTTTANGGAAATNTAAGTGAAAGAGANCTTTCAANATTNGATTTCTATATAGCATTNGCTTANTGGAGGCTCGCTTGCATACTNGAAGGAGTTTANACANGNTANGCGGCNGGNGTAATGGGNAGTGAAGCTGANAGCTGCAGCNATTNANATTTTTGGAGAACGNGTTCTCCTTCTAATTGATTTAGCNGANTCAACATTCCANGANTTTTTGAAAGANTAAAATAGATGGAAAATAATCANGANNANCTTTTNGAATTNATAGAACTNAAAGAGCTTCACAGACCTGTTTTGATTTTGGCACTCGACGGTTGGATAGACTCCTCAGGAATTGCTCGGAGCGTGAAAGAATCGCTTCTATCGAAAGCTCAAAGTCAAACAATAGTGAAATTCGATACAGACAAACTTCTAGATCATCGTGCTCGCCGCCCAATATTAAATTTAAATAATGGCGTAGTCGAAAACTTGGAATGGCCTTCAATAGAACTTTTACACATCGAAGGATTA
>PATJ01000007.1 GCA_002713545.1 Acidimicrobiaceae bacterium | reverse complement strand
TCGCCTATTTCTATAGCTAGATGGCCAATTATTGATGTGCCTCTACCTATGAGACAGCGATCGCCAATTCGAACAACAGGATCAGTAATCATTTCTTGTCCCGGTCCCATACCCGCAGACAAAGTCACATCCGCTGCGATTAGTACATCTTCGCCTATCCATATCCATTTCTCTCCAAAGCCCGCACCAGTTGGCCAAGAAATGCTTGAACCCCTACCGAATTTTCCGAACCGTTTTGAACGAATATCTTTTGGGCCTATCACAGCTAAACGAGTGAAGAACTCTGAAGTTGTTCTAATAACTCCACCGAGTATCGGTCGGATTAAAGCAGAAAATGAGGACATTAAAAGACTTTACTTAAAACTATTCAATGTCATACGGCAATTCATGAGGTGGAAGAGGGGTGTTGGACTGATTCCACACAGTTAGTTCTTCTGAGTCACAATCCGGACAAAGATACACAACAGTAAGTGACTGAATCGAAAGCTGTGTACCTCGGGATTTATCTACCACAGAACGCACTGCTGCACGTAGATCTTCTGATCCACAAGAAGGACACCTAGGAGTAAGGTCCCTGTCCCATTTCATTTTGCACGTCTCACAAATTACTGTGACTTTTTTTGTCCCCTTGGATTCTTTTGAATCGCCTCTAAGGTTTTCGTCTTCACCACAATTAGGACAAACTATTTCTTGCGTACTCACAATTAAGTAAAAGCTTATTTTTTTCGAAGAACTGCTACCCAGCCGCCTATATCAGCTCCTGGTAGATGCTCCCCATACTCTTCAAAAAGCAACTCGGCTTCACCTTCTTCAGCGAGTGATCTAATCTTCTCACCTACCGAGTCGCCTTCCCAGTAATGCTCATTCAAACCAATTACAAGCAAACCTTCACTTTTTATGATTCTAAGCATCTGTCGTAAAGCCTCGGTCCTGATATGAGCAAATGCTAGAACGCCGACAGCAGAAACCGCATCATAGGCTTCTGCTTCTATGTTCAATTCTTGATTTATATCGGCCAAAAATAGTTTTTGATAAANATCTGTATTTTTAGCTTTTTCTAGCATTGCAGGTGAAAAATCACACCCATCAATGTTTTTGAACCCAGAGCTATTTAACGCCACACCGGAAAGCCCACTACCACAACCAATATCTAATACATTGATTTCACTACTNATTGAATATTGAGCAAGAGCATCGGCACACCTTCTCGGTTGTGCGTAGTCATTTTCTGTGATCTCTTCGTCGTATGTTTCAGCCCANGCTTCGTAATGTGCGAAAGTATCTTCAGGAGTTGCAAGTTTATACGTCTGATTAAGAAATTTTTCTNTAGTCATTCCCCCACCTCTCCTATTAACACTATCTAAATAGGGNAAATAGGNGAATGCAATGATTGAATCATTTCGACTTTAACCGCAATTCCCGAATCCCTCGTAGACTANTACCATCATGTCATCAGGCATGAATGAATTAATGTAAGGAAATAAAAGTTATGCCTACAGGCACTGTGAAATTTTTTCTCAATGAAAAAGGATTCGGATTCATTTCCGTAGACGACGGGGAAGACATATTCGTTCACTACTCAAATATCGAGGGTGATGGATACAAAAGTCTCGATGAAGGACAAACCGTAGAGTTTGAAATCGGTGAAGGTAAAAAAGGCCCAGAAGCCTTGAACGTAAACAAAATCTGATAATTAAATCTTAATTTCGTTCCCTTAACCAATCCAAAATAACCTTCCGAACAATTTCAGGTTGTTCTAGTACTAGAGCACGCCCCGAATCAGGTNCGACTATAGTTTTGAATTATTTGGAANCTCTTCAACNATCTGTCGAGCATTTAGTCGACTAGCCAGCTCATCAAAATCTTTTGTTGTTCGACCCAGANGTGGAATCATCACTACAGGGTCTCGNTACCCCACTCACGAACCTCAATGCCTCCACCTTTCGTTTCTTATTAAATGAACACTCACGGCGTTAAATTCTATTGATGATGTTCCNCTGGAGTCACTCGTAATCAATTCCTTCTTCTTCCATCACTACGTCCCAACGATCCATACATTCCAAGCATCTGTATGCAACTACATCCCCAGGTTCAATCTCTTTTTCCGGGTGTATCAAAAGCTTGCATTTACCTCCACAATCAACGCAAATGATAGTTTCAGGAGCTTTCATACCTTTACACTACTTATTTTTACTATCGCCGTGCACAAGTTTTTTAGCTACTGTTATGCAATGTCTAATGGGATTAAAAAGTGATAATAACAATTCTTCACCCAGGAGAAATGGGTGCATCTGTCGCAGCTGCCGCTATCAGTTCAGGTCATGGAGTGTTATGGGTTTCCGAAGGAAGATCTGAAGAAACTAAACAGCGCGCTTTATTTCTTAAACTTAAAGATGTAGGAATGCTCACGGCAATTCATGAAAGCGACATGATTTTTTCGATTTGCCCGCCGCACGCGGCGATCCAAATGGCAAACAATGTCGCAGAAACTGGATTTAAAGGCCTCTACGTAGATGCGAATGCAGGTTCTCCAGAAAAGAAGCTTTTAATAAATGAACTTTTAAAAAGTAAAAATATAGATTTTGTAGATGGTGGGATTATTGGACCTCCTGCCAACTCAGAGGGCTCAACACGCCTTTACGTTTCCGGTGAAAGATGCAAGGAAGTCGCAGCTGTTTTTACAGATGGTTTCTTAGGNGTGCAGCCTCTTGAAGGTGAAATAGGTAAAGCTGCCGCTTTGAAAATTGCTTATGCTGCATGGACAAAAGGATCCAGCGCTTTAATTCTTGCTGTTAGAGCAATGGCTAGAAACAGTGGCGTAGAAGAAGATCTTCTTTATGAGTGGGGTTTATCTCAACCGAATGCTGAAGCGCTGACTTCATTATCAGCAACTCTAAATTCCCCAAAAGCTTGGCGGTTTGTTTCGGAAATGGAAGAGATCTCTAAAACTTTTGCCGCTAACGGTGTTCCCAATAGTTTTTGGGACGCTGCTGCTGAAGTTTATGATCGCTTGAAAGATTTCAAAAGTCTTTCGCATGATCAGGTAAATGTCGATTCAGTTATTCAAAAACTAATTGAAACAAATGAAGACATTTAAAATCGTTGAAATTAGACTTTGTTATCAACATTTTTTCTAATTAAGAAAATTTACCTACTATCGTTTGGATTTTAATTTTATGACTGCAATCAATGGAACTTTTGAAACTTCCTTTACACCCGTAGCTGAGGCTTTCGAAAAGAACTTCGAAGAAGGCGATCTGGGTGCTTGTTGTGCCGTTTTCGTAGATGGGGAAATTGTTGTTGATCTTTGGGGAGGGACCGCCAACTCTGAAAAAGAGACCCTATGGGAAAAGGACACAATAGTAAATGTGTGGTCAACGACAAAGACAATGACGGCAATTTGCATATTGATGCTCTTCGATCGTGGATTNATAGAACTTGATTCCCCTGTTTGCAAATATTGGAAAAACTTTGAACAAAATGGAAAAGAAAAAGTGCTGGTCAGGCACCTATTGTCACATTCTGCCGGATTGCCAGGATTTGACGCTCCTATAACCGAAGACCAACTATTCGATTGGGAATACACATGCAACAGACTTGCAGGTCAATCCACCTGGTGGGAACCAGGGACTACGTCGGGCTACCATCCCATGACTCAAGGCTGGCTACTTGGAGAGCTTCTCAGACAAGTAGATGGACGCACTTTAGGAACTTTTTTCAAAGAAGAAGTTGCTAGTAAAATTGGTGCAGATTTTCATATCGGACTACCCGACGAACATTTTGATCGGGTCGCTCTCTTAGATACCGACTCTGTTGACGGGCCCGTAGTTTTAACCGACCAAGCGCCTCACCCGTTTGTCGAACGTCTTGAAAAATACGGAAGAATGGGCGCTAAGTTAGCTAATACTGACCGTTGGAGGAGAGCAGAATTTCCGGCTGCAAACGGTCATGGNAATGCGCGGTCCGTAGCCCTTGTACATAGTTTGATTGCGCAAAATGGAAGTTCGGACAGTTTCAAACTTATTTCCGCTGACACAGTGAACACAATTTTTGAAATTCAAACCGATGGAACAGACCATATTCTTGGTGTGCCTATTCGACACGGAATGGGTTTCGGTTTAAGAAGTGACCTGATGCCTATTAGCCCTAACGAGAAGGCCTGCTTTTGGGGAGGCTGGGGTGGCTCTCTGTCGGTAATCGATGTTGATGCAAACATGTCATTTGCCTATGTGATGAACCGTATGGCCCCCAGTCTTCAACATGACATGAGAGCAGGTCGTTTACTTATGGCAACTCACGCAGTTATATCTTAAAAGAATCTGGCTGTTTAATATGGACAACACGCTCACTCCAAAAATACCCTTCGGTATTTACGTGTTGATGGTTTCAGCTTTTTTCGCNTCTGCATCACAGATCGGTCAAATTACAATNATCGGCAAGCAAGTATGGGATATGACCGGAAATGAACTCGATCTAGGTTTGATCGGTGTAGCTGAATTTTTACCAGTTGCTCTTCTAGCACCCATAACTGGATCTATAGCTGATCGTTTNGACAGAAGACGAGTACTTGCGNTNGCTCTTTCAGGTGAAGTAATTATTTCCGTTCTCCTTTTTTCCTATATTCGCACTGATCCAACATCATTAAAACCAATTTTTGCTTTAATTCTGCTGTTTAGCGTCTTCAGATCTTTCGCTATGCCTGCTAATCGAGCTCTTCCTATTGATCTCGCTCCACCGGGGACCGTTGAAAGAGTGGTCGCATTAAAAGCAGTCTCCTTTATGGGGGGAACTGTTGCCGGTCCAATTGTTTTTAGTTTCCTATTCGTAGCTGACATCGCACTGCCCTATCTGATAGCTGCAATTGGACTTTCGACCGGAATAGCACTTCTTTCTTTAGTTCCTAAACCGCCAGTCACCCAATACAAACCAACCGGAACAAAACAAGTGATAAAAGATGCCTTTGAAGGTCTGCGTTTCATCAGAAAAACCCCGATCCTCTTTGGAGCTATAAGCCTTGATCTTTTTGCGGTTCTATTCGGTGGGGTCATCGCTCTACTACCTGCGATAGCTGAAGAACGTCTCGGAGTTGGAGCGGTGGGCCTTGGATGGTTGCGTGCATCAGTGGGAATTGGCGCAGGAATCACAATGCTCTCTCTTTCTTTCAAACCCTTAAAGCGAAATGTCGGTAAAAGACTCTTTCATATGGTTGGACTTTTTGGTGTGGCTACCATTGCCCTTGCGATGACCCGAAGTTTCGCTGTCGCCTTAATTCTTATATTTATTGCCGCTGCAGCCGATGCCGTCTCGATGTTTATACGTGCCAGCCTTGTTCCCCTGGCCACCCCTGAACAAATGAGAGGTCGCGTTCTTGCTGTAGAAAGTGTTTTTATCGGCGCGTCAAACGAACTAGGCGCTGCAGAATCTGGTGTTGCAGCCGCCTTACTAGGCTTAGTAGGTGCAATACTTTTTGGGGGTGCAGGAACTCTTTTAGTTGTTATCTTATGGTGGCGACTTTTCCCTGTGCTTCGTTCTGTAGATAGATTTGAAGATGTAAGAGCACCTCAATAACGAATTACTTAAGGATAAAAATTGGAAAAAAAAGAAACAAGCAACTTACGTGTTCTGACTCATAACACTTGCGACTTGGACGCCATCTGGGATGATCAGCGCCCATTCGTGAAGGAAACAGACATCGAGAAAAGCCTGGGTTGGGAACTTAAACCTGAAGGGCTTTGCAAGGATGACTCCTGCATTCCTTACACTCCTCTAAACGAGCCGGGTAATGGATTTGTTGATTTTTTAGACGTTGCAAATACTCTCGGTTTCTCTAGCGTTCTAGACGTCGACTTGGGTCTTGCAGCGGTAGACACCTTTTCTTTAATTCGCAGTTCGGCCTTGAAGGATCGGGAAGCCCCCAACATAGAACTCCCAGATGNTGATGGAGAATTGCACTCTTTGTCTGAATGGAGTGACAAGAAAAAGCTGCTTGTGGCTTTTTCTAGTTGGTGAGGATGTGCTTTTGACCTGCCAGGTTGGCAGACACTATTCGAAGATTTGAAAGATAAAAATTTTATTGTTATCGCAATTGCTATAGACGAAAACGTTGATGCTATTAAAGAACTTTCCAAAGATGTCACCTATCCGGTTCTAATTGACGCCTACCACCTTTTCAGTGATCTGTATGCGGTCAGCAATGTTCCAACTGTTATTTGGGTGGATGAGAACGACACCATTGTGAGACCAAATGCTGGGGAATTCGGTACTGACACTTTCTCTGAACTAACTGGCATATCTTGTATTGACCATATGAATCAGGTCAAAGCGTGGGTTAATGCAGGAGAAGTACCAAACGATGCAACCCTTACTGTAGAGGATTTTAATACAGACGAAATTAAAGCTCGTCTTCACTTTCGAATTGCAGCAGACACCCGCTCTGAATACCATTTTCAAAAAGCTGAGGAATTAGCACCATTAGATTTCACGATTGTAAGAGCTTCCATGCCTCTGCGTGGTGGCAACCCTTTCGGAGAAGAGTTTTTTGATCTTTACGAAAGATATCAAAATGCCGGATCCCCTTATCATGGGATTCCGCGCACAACGGCAAGATTGGGGGGAAATGACTAAGAATGTAGTTGTTTGGGGAACCGGAAACGTAGGCAGACTCGCTATAAGAGCAGTTTCAAGTCATAAAGACCTAAATCTGAGTGGTGTGATTGTTCACAATGATTCCAAAATCGGAACAGACGCTGGTTCCATAGCTGGCATAGATGATTTGGGAGTCCTTGCTACCGATGATATTAAGATCGCGGAATCACCTGAAGTTGATGCTCTTGTTTACACAGTGAATGCTGATTTTCGACCTGACGACTCACTGTCTGAGATTCTTCCTGTACTGCGAGCCGGAACGAATATCGTCTCGACGAGTTTTCATCCCTTGCTCCACCCACCTTCAACCCCGGAACCTATGAGGTCACAAGTGTTGGAAGCTTGTGCTGAAGGTAATTCTTCTATTTTTGTTTCAGGTATCGATCCTGGTTGGATAATCGATGTGCTTCCCATTTTTTTGGCAAGCATGGTCTCAAATATTACCGAAGTGCGTGCTCAAGAAATTGCTAACTATGCCGGTTACGACCAGCCAGATGCCGTTAGATTTTTATGCGGTTTCGGACAACCAATGGAATACGACGCTCCTATCTTGACCGATTGGGCCCTCATGCAAGTTTGGGCACCTATGATCAGAGTTTTGGCTGATGGATTTAAAGTTGAGCTGGAGGAAATTACAACTGAAGTTGATAAACGCCCGCTTGAAAAAGATATTTTCGTTGAGGGAATGGGAGATTTTGAAACCGGCACTCAAGGGGCACTCCGGTTTGAGGTCAAAGGGATAGTTGATGGCAAACCTTTACTTGTTGTGGAACATATAACAAGAATTGATGATGATTGTGCCCCTGATTGGCCAAAAAATAGCCCAGAAGGTGGCTTTCATAATGTGATACTCACGGGAGATCCGTGTTTAACGGTCTCGGTACATGGTGAAGATCTGATTGACCCCGGTGCTGCCTCAGGTGGCAATTTCACTGCAGCAAATCGAATTGTTAATGCGGTAATGCCAGTTTGTGAGGCTGACCCCGGAATTATTCACCCACTTGATCTACCAAATAATTTAGGTTCTTCCCAAATTAAACGATAAGACCACTTTATAAAATTGATGGCGTCGGATTATCTATTCCCAGATGCTTGGCTAACGAGGCAGTAACCATATTGGGTACCGCCGGATTTGATTCCTCTTGCATGAAGCCGGCTTCTACGAGGCGGTCTCCAAGTCTTATAAAAATAGAACAAAATCTCATTGTGGCGAAAACCTCCCANTANTAAACATCTCTGGTCGCTTCACCTGTGAATGTTTCATATATTGAAATCATTTCNTCTCGGGTCGGGTAACCCTTCATTCTTTCAACACCCATGTCGTCAAAACTCATACGGTCGAACATTAGCCACCACCCAAGGTCGGCCTCTGTTGGCAATAGGGAGCATGCCTCCCAATCCAAAACCGCTGCTGCTCTATAGTTTTGCCAAATGATGTTACCTATTCTTGAATCACCCCAAGAGAGGCCGACCCTTTCGTCTTTTGGATCATTTCCTTCCAGCCATTTAAACGCCTCATGCAAAACTGGATGTTCCCTGCCTTTAAGCTCAGATATGGAATAATCTCGCCAAATATCTATCTGATGTTGAGTAGTCGGCATTCCTGTTTTGCTGGGATCCAGCCATCCAAGACCAGCTTCTTTCCAGTTGATTGAGTGAATTCCCGCCATAGCTCTCAACCCGTCTTCAATCAAAAGTTTTCTCTCCGCAGGAGTGGCCGAATCGACTAAAAAACCTTCGACTGTATACCTGGGGTTGTCACTTGGTATCTCACCTTCCACAAAACTCATAGCAAAAAAAGACCGACCTAGTGGTTCAAGGTTCTCTTCAAAACTAAACAGTTCAGGCATCGGAGCGGCTTTTTGCTCTGAGACTGTTTGCATAATTTTGTGCTGCAAGTAACAGGATTCTTCAAGACCGCTGTGTTGGACAGGAAACATACCACCGTCTTTAGGCTCAATACGACCCACAAATTTTTCACTACGGTCTTTTCCTTCTTCTTCCCATTGGGCTGTGAATATAATTGTTTCATTAGAAAATCCAGTCGCCACGGGAATGTCGAGCTCAACAATTTTAAGATTACTCGCTTCAGGTTTTTCTCTAGACAAATAGTTTTTTAAGGCAATTTCGTAGCCTTCCTGATCAGTTGGCAACATCTGTCAGACTTTCTGATAAAACTTTTTGGGCCACTTCTTCTCCTTCTTTCATCAAATCTGGAACATTTTGAAAATCAATGTCTAAATCACCATCTGGATCTCCAAGTCCGATATGTATTACTTTTACGTTTCTTGGCACGTCAGCCCACTCTTGTCTAGATAATTCAGCTGAAGCTGCCCGAAATCCAATCATCATCAATGAAATAGCGGTCTGTTTTTCAGGTGGCAAAAATCTTGTAGCAACATCCAGGACAACAAGTCTTGTTGGCTTTAAAGAAATTGCCTTTCTTAAAGGGATGTTTGAAACAACACCACCATCTAAATGATAACCATTGTCATCTAGATGAACCGCTGGCAATAGACCCGGAAGCGCCGCAGAAGCAAGNAATAAATCGACGCTGGGACCTTCATTCCACCACTTAATTAAACCTGTCGAAGCACTTGTAGTTCCTAAGTGGAACGGTATCTGTGTCTCCTTTAGATCCTCAGATGGAACGTTTTCCTCAAGGAAAAGTCTTAGTTTTTCACCTGTATCAAAACTTGGTTTACCTCTAAGTATTGANGTTATTCGTCGTAAAACGTTTCCACTGATTGGAGGATCCTCAACAATACCCTGCCAAAGCTTTTCGAGATCATTTACTCTTTCGAGAGTTGGGTTACACGCAAACCAAAATCCATTAAGAGCGCCTATGGAAACACCTACAATTGCATCTGGTTTTATTCCTGCTTCGCACAAAGCTTTCAACATGCCTATTTGTGCAGCACCTCTGACCGCCCCACCTGAAAAGACAAAAACTGTTTTTGGTTTTCTCTTTGGAACCCAACGCGGTCGATTTGGAAACTTCATAGGCTTTATCAAGGTAGCTTACTCAGCGAAGAAAATGCGATTACTTGTTTCGGTAGCGCTCGGAAAAGACAGCTATACCTGATGTGAATACAAAAATAATAATGAGGAATAAAACAGCTTTCGTCTCTATGACTCCCACGAGCCCCAAAAGAATCGAACCCGCTAGTAGTNACAGAGTCAAAAAATAGGATTTTTTCAAGCTTTTACCTCACATAGATAAAAAAACGAGAAGAAACTTACTGAAATGATTCGAGTCATCTTTCAACTCCCCGTGAGTTTAAAAGCTTTAGTTTTCTTTCGGCCATACTTCACTTATGCGAGTCCAAGTATCTATAAGAGCTTCTGGTATTACTCGTGTGTTCGCTGTAACAGTAGTGAAGTTTGTATCCCCGCTCCAACGGGGAACTACGTGCACGTGTAGATGATTTGGCACACCCGCTCCAGCTGATTCNCCTTGATTCAGACCTATGTTTATACCGTCGGGAGAAAAAACTTCCTGTAATACCTTNGTTCCATCAGTAACCATTTTCCACAAGGATTCATGCTCTTCGCCGTTTAATTCTGCAAGAGTCTCAACTGATCTTCTCGGAACAATAAGAAGATGTCCACTTGTATACGGATAAGCATTGAGTAAAAGCATTGTCAACGCTCTTCTNTCTATAACAAAAGTTTCTTTATCTGGCAGCTCACTTTTGTCTATGGCTTCAAACAGAGTCTTTTCTGACTTATCTTTATAATTACCGGTATTTACGGAAGTTAAATATTCTTTTCGCCAACCCGCCCACAAATTTTCAAGTTTGTTCAAACTTTTTTCTCCACTTCTTCACTTAAACGAAGTAGGAAATCCTTCACTGATAAGCCTCGTTCAGGTTCATCACTGTTTCGGGTGTTATCAGCAACGGTATTATTTTGTATATCTTCATCCCCCACTACCAATAAATGTGGGATTTTCTCAACTTTGCCTGCTCTAACTCTTTTCCCTAGGGGTTCGTCTGCAATGTCTATAGTAGCTCTGAAGCCTTCACCTTCTAATTCCGCTAAGAGCGTCTCTGCNTAATTTTGGTGTTCTGCCGCTACGGGCAATATCCGAACTTGTTCGGGGGAAAGCCACGTCGGGAAAGCACCCGCGTANTGNTCAATTAAAACTCCAATAAATCNTTCAATCGANCCCAATAAAGCTCTATGTATCATTACCGGCTGATGTCGAGCTCCATCAGACCCTATGTACTCAAGGTCGAAACGGTCTGGGAGGTTGAAATCTAATTGCAGTGTCGTTAATTGCCAAGGTCTACCTATTGCATCATTAACATCCATATCAATTTTAGGGCCGTAGAAAGCGCCTCCTCCTTCTTCGATGATGTACGGAAGTTTTTCTTTTTCGAGAGCTTGTCTCAGACCTTCAGTAGCTAGATCCCATAGTTCATCATCACCAACAGATTTTTCTGGCGGTCTTGTTGAAAGTTTTGCTTGAAAATCTGTGAAACCAAAATCTCTTAATANAGAAATGCAGAAAGCTAAAAGGGAAGATAGTTCTGCGGGGACCTGCTCACGGGTACAAAAAATATGGGAATCATCCTGTGTGAAGCCCCTGCTTCGAAGGAGCCCGTGAACTGCACCTGAAAGCTCATATCTATAAACAGTTCCGAGCTCGAAATAACGTGTGGGTAAATCCCTGTAGCTGCGTTGTGAACTCTTATAAACCATTACGTGAAAAGGACAATTCATTGGTTTTGGATAGTAAGTAGCTCCGTCCATTTCCATGGGCGGATACATTCCNTCAGCGTAAAAATCCAAGTGTCCGCTGGTTTCCCACAAAACTGATTTAGCGATGTGGGGGCTGAACACAAAGTTGTAACCNCCATTTTCNTGTCTATTCCGACTGTAATCTTCAATCACTTTACGAATCAATGATCCCTTTGGGTGCCACACAGCTAATCCTGGCCCTAAATCTTCAGGCCATGAGACCAAATCAAGTTCTGCCGCCAATCGACGGTGATCTCGCTTCTCTGCTTCTACTAATCTCTCCAGATANTCTTCTAAATCCTTTTTACTAGCCCAGGCAGTCCCGTATATACGCTGCAACATTGGTTGTTTTTCGTCGCCTCTCCAATACGCCCCAGCAACTTTTTGCAAAGCAAAGTGCCCTAGTCTCCCAGTTGATGGCACGTGGGGTCCCGTGCATAGGTCAACAAAGTCTTGACCATTTTTGTAATAACTAATAGTTCCTTCTGTTGTAACTTCATTAGAAATTTCACTATCTATTTCACCTGTTGACACTCTTTCGATAATTTCTTTTTTAAATCTGTGATCTCCAAAAAGTTTCAAAGCTTCCTCGGAGGAGATCTCGCATCTTTCAAAATGTTGATCCTGTTTAATGATCTCATTCATGCGCTTTTCGATATTTATCAAATCATCTTCTGTGAAAGTAGCTCCATCAGGAAGTTCGAAATCGTAATAAAATCCGTCTTTAATGGGTGGACCTATCGCGTAGGTAGCTCCTTCCCAAATGCCGAGAACGGCTTGAGCTAAGACGTGTGCAGTTGAGTGTCTTAAAACGTACAAACCGTCTTCTGTATCTTGAGTGACAACCGATACGGAATCTCCATCTGAGAGCGATTCGCTCAGATCTTTTGTTTCACCATTAACATTTAGGGCAACAGCTGCTTTAGCTAAACTTCTGCCAATATCCGCTGCTAAATCTTCACCAGTAGAACCTTCTGGCAACGAGCGAATCGACTCATCTGGGAGAGTAACTTTTATTTCAGCCATACAACAGGTTAGCTAATTGACGGTTAAAGATTCAGGTTTTTTAATAGCTTGAAGCACTAAATTCTATTTTTCTTTAATGCCTATAAATCGCAACGCCGCCCTTGTCTTATATCGACTATTCAATTGCAGAATCACCGCACTAAAAGCTTCAATAGCAGTTGCATTCGACAAACCTCCAGCATCTAGAGGCCGTATCCCAGGGATTTTGCCTAAAAGCTCTGAAGTTTCCTCAGTTGCTCTTTTATGATCGGAACAAACCAAGACATCACTTTCGACATCTTCATGCAAAGCACCCAGTTCATTAGCTGGAACATGATGCATGGCGGCCGCTACATAAGAATCCTGAATTACAGATTGGACTGTCGCCGCTACTGACCCGCGGGGCGGGACTAAGGGTTGGAATTCCCCAGCGACTCTAGCTATAGCGTTAGACATGCAAATAACGACTTTCCCATGAAGATGCTCCGCCACTGAACGAGCGGTTGTGGCAGCAGCATCCCAAGGGGTTGCTATAACAATTAGATCCGCTTTTGCGGCATCAATATTTTCTGCTGCTGTAATTTGTAATTCTTTTTCCGGCCATGCTGAAATTATCTCATCACAAATTTCAAGTGCTCGATATTTGCTTCGAGAACCTACTGTAATTTCATAACCCACTGATGCAAGTCTTGCCGCTAAAGCTTTTCCTGCAGGTCCTGTTGCTCCTAATAAGCCTATTTTCATGGTCATGATCCTAGGCAATATTGAGCTCCGAAACACTCATGGAATGTTTTTTATATACATCTCTAGAAGAATTCACGAATTATAGTTGTAACTACGTAGTCTTTTGTTGAGAAAGGAGCTTTTACTTTGGGTTTATTAGACGGTAAGCGACTTCTCATTACTGGAGTATTAACGGACGCTTCACTAGCGTTTGCTGTAGCAGAACGTTCAATAGCAGAGGGCGCTGAAGTTCTCTTAACAGGGGCAGGGCGTGGATTAAGCCTCACTAAAAGAACTGCAAGAAAATTAGAAAAACAGCCAGAAGTTTTAGAATTCGATGTCACGTCACCTGAACAAGCAAAAGATTTAAATATATGGCTTGAAAAAAACTGGGGGGAAGTGAATGGGGCACTTCATGCAATTGGTTATGCACCTGAGGCTTGCCTAGGGGAAGATTTCATGTCAGCTACATGGGATGATGTAAAAGTCGCGGTGGAAATTTCTGCGTACTCTTTCAAAACTCTAGCTGAAGTAGTTGCCCCACTAATGCCCAAAGGCAGTTCAATAGTTGGTCTAGATTTTGACGCACGTTTCGCTTGGCCAGCTTACAATTGGATGGGAGTTGCAAAAGCAGCACTTGAATCAACCTCTCGTTACCTCGCAAAATCACTAGGGCCCGACGGTATAAGGGTAAATCTTGTCGCTGCAGGCCCAATAAAAACTATGGCAGCAAAAAGCATTCCAGGTTTTTCTGAATTCGAAGACGCCTGGGACGAACGGTCACCGCTTGGTTGGGACGTTGAAGACCCAGAACCCGTAGCGCGCTCTTGCGTGGCATTGTTTTCTGACTGGTTGCCTGCAACTACAGGAGAATTACTTCACGTTGATGGGGGCTACCACTCAATTGGAGCTTAATCCCACTCAAAATTTCCATAAGGAAATAGGTACTTCTCTCTTTTCTCAGCATCAGTGTGATTTAGTGGCATCTCCATAGGAATCCGATCCACACAATGACGATTAGCTATCAGGTAAGGATTCACCCCATTACCGCGGCCTAGTGGACCAGGGTGAAACTCAAAATGCAAATGAGGCCCTGTAGCATTTCCACCAGCTCCTAATTGCCCAATAACATCTCCAGCTTTAACTTTTCCTGATTTTTTACCAAATTTATATAAGTGGGTTCCAAAATAATAATCACCATTTTCATTAGTGAGTTTGTAAGATCTGCCTCCCACACTGTCCCAGAAAAAAACTACTTCCCCGTCTACCGGAGCGTAAAGATCAGCTCCGTGGAAACCGACTATATCTACTCCCCTGTGAATGCCTCTGGGTCTTTGTTCGTTCCATGAATCATAGAATTTAACTGTTTTAGCGACTGGGCAAATCCAATTATCAGAATTAATTGTTTTCATTATCACATCTATATTCATTGATTTTTTCTTATTTTCTTGGAGATATTTTTTATCAGTTTCTTCGATATTCTCTAATTTTTCAGCATGTCCAATCAGTATTTTTTCGGCGTCTTCTATTTGCTCAAGTAAAACTCCTGTCACATCACCCAGTGACCGTTTAACTTTTTCTTGCCGTAAACGTATCGACTCGAAAGTTGTCGCCAAATCTGTGAGTGCAATTGTTGTTTTTTCAATGCGATCTTGAATTATCGATACAACTGTCGAGGCCTTAGAGGTAAAAAACGGAAGCGTAGCCTCACGCTCTAACAAAAATGGTGAATCATTCTCTCCCAATTCAACGAACGCGGGTTGGTTCTCTTGCGCANTCAAGTGAGTAGCAGGCAACAAAGCTAAAAAAGAAAAGAAGCTTAAAAGGCAAAAGATCTTGACCATCAACTAACAGTACATTTCTGCGTTGACTGTGTCTCGACAACCAACCCTAAAAACCCAAGTTTATTTATTCGCAAGATCAGATTCATCTTCAATNTCTCCTACNAGTTCTTCTATTACGTCTTCTAACGCAACCAAACCTAAAATTTCTCCGTCNCCATTTTTGACACCTGCGACGTGACTTCTTGATCTGCGCATCTGTAAAAGCAAATCATCTAATAGNAAATCAGGGGGNACTATCAACATTCTCCNAATCATTTCCAAAGGNACCGGTTCACTTTGCGCTTGCTCTGGCAGGCGTAGAAAATCTTTAACATGTAAAAATCCAAGTAGATCGTTCTCGAAATTTCCAACTACTGGAAGCCTNGAATGACCGCTTGCTAANACAANCGCTTCTATTGAAGCCAAATCCATTTTCCTGTCNACTGTGACCATTTGACNGCGCGGTATCATAATCGACGAAACGGGCCTTTGCCCTAAATCCAAGGCGCTGGTAAGAAGCTCGTGCTCAAAACTTTCTATAAGTCCTTCATCTCTTGAAGCTTTAATAACAGCCAAAAGCTCAGTCATACCTAATGCGCTATCGTTACCAACTTGCAACTTATTGCTCAATGGTCTAATTGCTATGGCAACTATTTTATCCAAAAGCCAAATCACAGGTCTAGCGCTTTGTACAAAAAATCTTTGGATCGGCATGACCCGAAGAAGAGTTCTTTCCGGATCAGCGATAGCTATGTTTTTAGGGACTATTTCTCCAAACATCATCTGCAACATTGCNGCTATCGCTATTGCTGAAATCCATGAAGCTGTTTTTGATGCTCCATTTGGCGTACCTAAATTTTCTAAAAGCGATCTGATCAATTCACCAACTGAAGGTTCAGCAAGGATTCCAAGAATAACACTGCTCAAAGTTATCCCTAGCTGAGATCCGGAAAGTTGTTTTCGTAAATCTTTTCGGGCTTCTAACGCTCTTTTTGCAGTTCTGGAGCCGCCTTCAACTAGTTCTTCTAGTCGTGAAATACGACTTGCAACTAAAGAAATTTCTGTGGCTACAAAAACAGAGTTAACGAAAATCAGAAAAATAGCTGCCGCAAGTATTACAAAAAGCATCTAGTTGCTCCTTGTTCTTGAACTGTCAGGAGAAACTATACGAAGGTTAGCTACCCTCAGTCCCTCTACGGCAACTACTTCTATTTTCCAATTTTCTACTTCAATAATCTCACTTGGTTCTGGAAGGTGTCCAAGCCTAAAAAGAACATAGCCAGCAATTGTCTCATACGGCCCTTCTGGGACTTTCAAGCCAGTTGATTCTTCAACTTCGTACAAATTTAATCGACCGGAAATAATCGTGCTTCCTAATCCTTCCGCTCTGGTCTTGACCTCCACATGGTCATATTCATCTCCTATTTCGCCAACAATCTCTTCAAGGACATCTTCGATGCTGGCTATGCCTGCCGTTCCTCCATGCTCATCAGCTACCACTAATAGCTGGTTGCGGTTTTTCCTCATATCATCTAAAACATCATCTAAGTCTCGCGTTTCTGGCACCGTTAAAACTGGGGTCATCAACTCCTCCACAGATAATGCCAGCCGTGTTTCTATAGGAAACTTGTATAAGGATTTGATGTGAACAACTCCTTTTATATCGTCCAAATCAATTCCAAATACAGGGAATCTTGAAAAGCCAGTTTTCACAGAAAGATCAATAAGTTTTTCCGCTGAGTCTTGTTTTTGTAGTGCACATACCTCTACTCGTGGAAGTAAGACATCAGCTACTGTCTTGCCGGTGAACCTTATTGACCTTCTAAGAAGATTCACCTCTTCCGAATCAAGAACACCCTCATCGCCAGACGTTTCAATCAAGTTTTCAAGTTCACCGAGTGTATGAGAAGCAGACAATTCACTCTTCGGTTCAATTCCCAATCTATTAATCACACGATTCGCAAAGTAATTTAAGAAAGCAACTACGGGATAGAAAAGTTTTCCATATACCTGAATAAGGGGTGCAAGAAGAAAAGTAATCTTCCTGGGAGCCGCTAGAGCTAAGTATTTAGGTATCTGTTCGCCAATTACCAGATGTAAAGAAGTNGCNACAGCAACAGCCAAAAAAACACTCAAACTCGAATGATCATCTCCACCNGTAAGNATCTTTGCGACTGTAGGTTCGGCCACAAAACCAAGAGACAGTGCCGAAAGGGTAATTCCAAATTGAGCACCCGACAGATAAACAATTAGGTTTTGAAGAAGTTTCCTAACCCTACGNGCTCGTGAATTGCCATTCTCCGCTTCTGCTTCAATACTGGCTCTATTAACTGCTACAAGAGAAAACTCCGCCGCAACAAAAAAAGCGTTTAGCGACAAAAGAAGGGCAGCAATGAACAAGCCGGACCAGATTGACATCGTACTTACACTCTAGCGAGGTATAAAACTGCTTAGACCTAACAATACTCAAATCATTTAACTGATGATCATGTACTGTGAACCAATGAATTGTCCGACTCAATTGGAGTTAGAAAAACAGAAGTTTACTATTTCCGATACTTCAATAGATCCAGATATAAAGAAGCGCTGGTTTAAGCGTTTGTACCCAATTATTAAAGAACAAAAAAACTCTTTTCTNATCACAGCTTTTTGTGGAATTGCAGGTCTTGCTATTCAGGTTTCAGTACCGATGGTTATGCGAGATGCGATTGACAATGCTCTAACAGATGGAACAGGAAATATTACTCCTTATGTTTGGGGACTACTAGTAATGGCGATAACCGCATTCGCTCTTAGATTTACTTATAGGTTTCTACTTTTTAAAACTGCATATCGAATCGAAACTCAGCTCAGATCTTTAATTTTCAAACATCTAACCAAGCTTTCTTTTTCTTTTTTTGATCGAATAGCTAGTGGTGAAGTTATATCTAGGGCAAATTCAGATATTCGCTCCATTCAGCTACTTTTAGCTTTTGGCCCTTTAGCAATACTCTCAATTTTCAGTTTTTTCTTGGCTTTCATTTTCATGCTTTCTATACATGTTCCTCTGACCCTTGTAACTATTTCCTGCATGCCGTTCGTGTATATTCTTGCCCAAAAAATGCGAGACAGAGTATTTCCACTTTCTTGGGTCACCCAGGGTCGTATGGCTGATTTTGCGATGGTCGTTGATGAGAANGTAAATGGGTCGAGAATTGTAAAATCTTTTGCAGCAGAAAAAGACCAAATCAAATTACTGGCTCAAATGGCTCAACGTTTACGTTGGTCTTCAACTGCTCTAATTGATGCGAGAGCACGTTTTAACCCCTTAATTGAATCTCTTCCTCGTTTAGGTATGGCCGGAATCTTAATGTACGGAGGTTGGCTTTCTATAAACGACAAAATCGGTATAGGTGCCCTTATAGCTTTTAGTAGTTACGTAATAATAATCTCTGTTCCGTTCCGAATGCTGGGTTTCGTTTTACTACAAGCTCAAAGAGCTGCCGCTTCGTCATTACGCATTTTTGAAATTCTCGATGAAAAGCCTGATGTAGTGGATAGACCTTCAGCGAAAAGAATCATCTCTCCTGTAGGTAATCTCACCTTTANNGATGTTGCATTTTCTTATCCTAATGATGAGAGCCTCACTATTTTGGATGGCTTTAATCTTGAGATAAATGCTGGTGAAACAGTAGCTTTGGTTGGGCGAACCGGATGCGGAAAATCAAGTGTTGCCAGACTACTGCCTAGGTTCTACGACGTTACGGACGGGTCTATTCGCTTAGATGGTACNGATATAAGAGATCTACTTCTTGAAGATCTCAGAACGCATATAAATGTGGTTCCTGATGAGCCATTTTTATTTGCCGACTCCATTAGAAACAACATTGCTTTTGGTAAACCTGATGCANAAGAGACAGAAATAATCAATGCCGCTAAAGCAGCTCAGGCGGATAGTTTTATCAATCATCTTGAAAATGGATACGAAGAAGTTGTAGGAGAACGTGGCTACACGCTCTCAGGCGGACAGCGGCAAAGAGTGGTTATGGCTAGAACACTTTTGTCGAATCCAAAGATCCTTGTATTGGATGACTCAACTAGTTCCATAGATGTAGAAACTGAAGAATTGATTCACGCTTCTTTAAAAAAACTTTTACAAAACCGAACGACATTAGTTATAGCTCACAGGCTCTCGACAATCAGTTTGGCTGACAGGGTAATTTTGATGGAAGCCGGAAGGGTGAAAGCCGAAGGGACTCACGAGCAACTCTTAGAAAATTCGCCGGAGTATGAATCGATATTATCTTCGGGTCTCACGCGGAAGGTTGAGTAGAGATGGGTTTTGGTGGAGGTATGGGAGGTTTCTCTATTGGACCTTCATCTGTTCAGGCTAATGCTGAAGCAGGTTTACCTTTCGCTGAGTTACCTGATGATTTTCATGAAAGAATCGAAAAAGTTGTAGAGAAAGAACCTGAACATCCGGATCCACAGATTTCTTTTTCACATAGCAAATGGGACCGTTCGCCTTTCACGCTAAAGGCCTTTCTTTCCTCACACAGTCTCATGCTGTGTCTTGCTCTTCTTTTAGTGGTGCTTGAATCAGGACTTCAGCATCTAGGGCCTCTGCTAACACAAATAGCTATAGATGACGGTGTTGCAAGCAAAAATACGCAAATCCTTATAGTTACTTGTATTTGCTATGTAATTTCAATAGCGCTATCTGCAGGAATTTCTTTTGCTCGGGCATCTTTCACAGGGAGACTGGGAGAAAAACTTGTTTACAAGTTGCGAATCCGAGTTTTCAGTCACCTACAACGGCAGTCATTTAGCTTTTTTACTAATGAAAAAGCTGGTGTCCTCATGACTCGAATGACTAGTGATATTGAATCTTTAACTGTTCTTTTNCAGGAAGGGTTAGTAAATTTTGCAGTTCAAATTGTGACGCTGATTGTAATAACAATTTATCTAATAGTTCTTAATCCATATCTCGCGTTAATAACTCTTCTTTTGGTGGTCCCAGTCAATATTATTTTGACTCTTTGGTTCAGNAAGGTTTCTATTTTCGGGTATTTAAATGTTCGAGACAAAATTGCTGCAATTCTTTCAAATCTTTCGGAGAGCCTCGCTGGCATGCGTGTGATAACTGCATTCAATCAACGTAAAAATCGATCTAAACTACATGACGAGACAACTGTCGCTCATTTCGAGGCAAATATTTTTACAGGTCGAGCCCAAGCCATTTTTGGACCGGGAACGGAAGCGGTAGGAATTGTAACCCAGGCAATAGTTTTACTTATTGGCGGAAAGATGGTCCTAAACGGCGACCTAAGTATCGGTGAATTAACTGCCTTTCTATTGTTTCTCACTTCTTTCTTTGCTCCAATTCAAAGTCTCGTTCAGTTGTACAATCAGTATCAGCAAGGCAGCGCTTCAATAGAAAAACTCCGTGAACTTCTTTCAACTGCACCTAGTGTCCCCGAAAAAGAGAACGCCGTAGAGATAAAGGAAGTTATTGGTCATATTGAATTAAAATCAATTAACTTCAGTTATGAAAAAAATAAACCCATCTTAAAAGATGTGAGTCTNGTGNTTGAACCTGGAGAAGTCATCGCATTAGTNGGTCCAACAGGTGCTGGAAAGTCGACTATTGCAAAACTTATTTCTCGTTTNTACGATCCTGATGAAGGAGAGTTATTAGTCGATGGTTACGACTTGCGAGACGTACAGATTGAATCACTAAGAAAGCAAATTGCTGTAGTTCCGCAAGAACCTTTTCTTTTTAATGGAAGCATAAAAGAAAACGTGATTTTTGCCCGTCCTTTTGCTAATGAAAAAGATATTGAGGAAGCTTGCGATGCAGTCGGTCTGACAGGTCTGATAAGTCGTCTTCCTAACGGCATTGATAGCGCCATCCATGAGAGGGGCGCTTCTCTTTCAGCTGGCGAACGTCAGCTTCTTGCCCTTGCTCGGGCTTTTTTGTGTCAACCTCGGCTTCTAATCCTCGATGAAGCGACTTCAAACCTAGATTTACTCTCTGAATCTTCGATCGAAAGAGCGCTCGACAACTTGCTAGAAGGTCGCACCTCGATAATTGTTGCTCACAGAATTGCTACAGCCATGAAAGCAGATCGCATAGCCGTGGTAGATGATGGTTCAATAATTGAGATCGGCACTCATGAAGAGTTAGTTCAACTCAGTGGAAAGTATTCATCTATGTATAAAACTTGGGCCCAACAAGGCGGAAAAGAGTTCGACTCTCAATGAGCCTTTTTGAAATACTTGCCGGGTGCTTTGTTTATGCAGTTGGTTGCACTCTTCAAGGCGTTTTAGGTTTTGGAGCAAATCTTTTAGCCGTACCGATTCTCGCTCTAATTAATCCAGATTTTGTTCCAGGACCCGTACTTTTAATAAACCCTATACTTTCAGGTTTTTTCACTCTTCGGGAGAAAGGCAACACCGACAAGTATGGTCTTACATGGACTGTCATAGGAAGGCTTCCTGGGATTGCCTTGGCTGTATTAGCTCTAAGTGTTGTAGCTGAAGAAAGAATAGGAATACTTTTTGGCTCTCTTCTACTTTTTGCGATTGCCCTAAAATTAAGTGGCTTGAAATTCGAAAGAACACAAAAAAATCTAATGCTGGCNGGATGTGTGAGTGGTTTCATGGGTACGTCGGTCGGTGTTGGCGGACCTCCAATTGCCTTGCTTTACCACGATGTATCTGGATCTATTCTTAGGGCGACTCTTTCTCCTTACTTCTTGATAGGAACTGTTATATCTATAAGCGCCCTTGCCTCAACAGGAAACTTTGATTCAGGAGATTTACTCACAAGTCTTTACCTTCTTCCCTCAGTCGTTATAGGCATGGCTGTATCAGGCCCTCTTAGAAAAAAACTTGACCATAAATGGATAACTACTGGCATCTATCTACTATCTGGTGCAGCGGCAATTACGCTATTAATAAGATCAATGTTCTAGTCTCAGTAATATGCCTATTTTGAAACTGACTTCAGTGAGCAAAACAGACTCAGGAACAAAAATACTTCAAAATATTGATTGGGAAATTAAACCCAATGAAAACTGGGTTGTTCTGGGACCAAATGGTTCAGGTAAGACTTCATTACTTAACATCGCCTCTGTGAATCTGCACCCAAGTGAAGGCAAGGTAGAAATCCTCGACCACGTTTTAGGTAAAACAGATTTACGTTTACTCAAACCGAAAATTGGTTTTATGTCAACTTCATTAAATTACAAATTTAGATTCAATATAAAAACAATAGAAGTAGTAGTAACAGCCCTCACAGGCGCGATAGAGCCTTGGTGGGACACCTTCAGCGCATCTGACTGGGAGCAAGCTCATCAACTGTTACAAAATGTAGGTTGTGGAGAAAAGTCTGACCAACTCTTCGGCACTTTGTCTACTGGAGAAAAGCAAAGAGTTTTTTTAGCTAGAGCACTTATGCCAAAACCTGAAATATTATTTTTAGATGAACCAACTAGCGGTTTAGACTTAGGGGGACGTGAAGAACTTTTAATTGTTCTTTCCAATCTGCTTACTGAAGAAAAATCTCCTCCTATGGTTCTAGTAACTCATCATTTAGAAGAAATACCAGTCGGCTTTAGTCATCTCCTTCTTCTGAAGGATGGTAAGACTATTGCATCAGGAAAAATGAACAAGACAATGACTTCGGAAAATATCTCTGAATGTTTCGACTTAAATGCTGTGGTAAATAAGACGGCTGGACGTTGGAACATTCATATTCTCGAGGCGGGGAATAAGTGACATGCACGCACTTATTATCACAGGAGGACCCTCACCTTTTTTTAATTCGACTCTTCCAGAAGCACAGTTAGTAATTGCTGCAGATTCCGGTGGTGACCACGCTAGAGAACTAGGTTTGAAGGTTGACTTAATAATTGGTGATTTTGATTCTTGCTCTACGGAAGCAATCGAGCAAGCTTATGAAGCCAGAAAATTTCCAGCCGATAAAGATGTAACAGACTTAGAATTGGCGCTTTCTGCGGCTATTGAAAAAGGTGTCTTGTCAGTAACGATAGTCACTTCAGCACGAGGAAGATTTGACCACACTTTTGGCAACATTCTCGTGGCTAGTTCAAACCGATGGCGTGACCTTGAGATTGATTTATTTATCGATAACACCTACGCCACAATAATCAACAATAAAGCAAAATTAAAAGGTAATCCTTTTGACACATTGACATTATTTGCTATAGGCGGCACCGCTTTTGGGATTACCAGCAAGGGTCTTAAATGGGAATTAGATGGAATCGATCTTAGTGTTGGTTCTGGTCTAGGTATTTCTAATGAATTTACAACTAGTGAAGTAGAAATACATGTTGACGAAGGAACTATCGTCTCAATTCAATCTTTCGATATTGATAGCCCTAATATTTAACGATTACTAAATGCGACTTTCACGGGTTTATCTGCTGTGAGATAGATTCAATTTGTGAATAGATATCTAATCGGGTCAAATCAATGACGGTAAACGAGCACATGTCAGAACTTTCAAACCTATTGGATAATCCAAATAACGTTTTGCGTCCAGCAGAGACCGTGATGAATCCCACCAGTCTCGGTGCTGTAAGAATGACTCGTTTCAGTTTCAGTCGCTCAATGATACGTCGAGCTTTTTTGAACAAATGGGAAATCGAACGTCATACTGTCAACTTTGATGAACTAGGACGAGGACATATCGTCTATCGTATTTTTGCCGAAGGGAAACTATTTCATTTCGTAGCTTTTACTTCAGCTATCGATGAGTCTCTACATACTGACCGTGTGATAGCCGATGTATGGGATGTGACTGCAGCATTGGTAGAAGGAGAACTAGATGACGATCTCCTAGAGTTCTTAAAAAATGAAGTTCCAAAACAAGAATTAAGCAGACTGGATCCCAGAGTACTTGTACTAACTAGAGGGAATCGAAGTGTTCGCTTTTATGAATATCTCGTAGAACGTTTAGCGAGCGGCAACCAACCGGAATCAAAAAAATTGGGTGATGCTGGCTACATTATGAGAAGCACAGCTTTCTACGGAAACGGCAAGTTTGGAATGCGGTCTTTTCTGGGTTTTAAAGATAAGCATCCACTTTCCGCCCCTTACAGAGCACAGTTTCTCGCCGCATGGCTATTCAGGGAAGTTAGTTATGAATCAGTAGAACATTGTGCCAAGGCGAAAAATCCTAAAGCCGTAGCTTTTAACAGTGAGTGGAGTCGTTTTTTTGGTTTAGGAAATGCAACAGGTCTAGGTTTAATTCCTTGGGCCATAAAACATCCTGAAGAGTTAAATGCGTGGGTCTCTATAAGAGAACTGGCTCTATCTCATGTCCGCTCTCTCAAGGGTTCAACAAAAAATACTCAGATTCTTGAACAATGGTTGGACAAGGCATACGAATATTTTTCATCATTAGGCGGTGATGACCGCTGGCCTTGGATGGGACCTGATTCTCTAGCAAGAGCAACTTTAGTCATCAAGGAAACTTTTAACTCTTTAAATGGGAATGCACTTCCATTTGACGATCTTTACCTCTGGGCTGAAAAACAAGATATCGAAATAACCGAATTAGTAATTTCACTGCTGCTAGAACTAGACGATACAAGCGATGAGGTNATCGATCGCCTTCTGATGGTAGACAGTGAAAGAAAAGCAGACTTAAATACCACGATCGAAGATCTAAAAATAAGAATCGATGAAAATTATTTCTGGTTAAAAGAACTTGATCTAAGCGAGCCAGAGGCTAGACACTACTGGTGGGTCATGTCGGATAATGCTGAAGAACCGCGTCGTGCGGAAAGGTCTCTAATTGACCCAGCGCATAGAGAAATCCCTATAGATATATCCTTGCGTATCGATAAATTGATTAAAGATTTAGGAACAATAGATAAAAATATTTCAGTAAACGAATTCCTTTTCTCTTTCCCAGAGCATGAGATTGCCGTGAAACGTCTTCTTGGAAATTTCGGACCTTACAGCGAACCCAGAGAAAATGTCTGTGATTTCAAGCATCTCCCATTAAATCTACAAAGGTTTCAATTAGCGATGTATGGGATGGACAACTTCTCTCCGCAGTCGACGGACTGGCTGAGAGTAACACTTTTTCAAGGGGCACCGAGGGTCTCAGAAATTGGATCCAATGATAAAGACGACTGGATTTTACCGAAACAACCAGGAGGTCTTACCTAGTGTTTGTAGATGGTCTAGAAATAAATAACTGGAATCGATCAACAGTAAAGAAAGTTAAATCTGGTGGCATAGACGTAGTTCATGCCACTTGTGGAGTTTGGGAGGATTTAGCCGGAGCAATTACCAAAATTGGTGATTGGCGACATTTCGCTCGTGAAAACTCTGATCTTGTCAGAATTGTTGGAAACGTTGAGGAGATGCACACGGCTAAAGATGAAGGAACTCTGGGAGTAATTCTTGGTTTCCAAAATAGTTCTATGCTCGGTGATGATCCTGAGATGGCAGGCATTTTTGCTGATCTTGGAATACGAATAATTCAACTTACCTATAACATTTCAAATCACCTAGGATCCAGTTGCTGGGAACCTGAAGATGGCGGTTTAACTAGAGTGGGTCATCGCATGATAAGTGCGTTCAATTCATCTGGGATACTTGTTGATATTTCGCATGTTGGAAACCGAACCAGTCTTGAAGCTATAGAGAGTTCTGAAAAGCCTATTGCAGTAACTCACGGTAATCCTTCTTCTTTTTGCGACTCACCGCGTAATAAACCTGATTATCTTATAGAAGCTCTTGCAGCAAGAGGCGGCATAATCGGCTGCACCCTCTACCCTCGTTTTATTGGCGGGAGCACAATTACACGTCTTGATTGGTGTCAGATGGTGGCAGACACTGCAGAAAAAATTGGAGTCAACCATGTAGCGATTGGTAGTGATTCAGTAGTTGGTTGGGCGCCGGATGCCTTGGGTTGGATGCGAAATGGAAGATGGGACAGACCAAAAGAAATTGAAGATATACCCGCTTTTCCTACTTGGCCTGAATGGTTCAGAGGTCCGGAGGATTTTGAATCATTATCTGAAGGATTTTCTGAAGTAGGTTTCACTTCAGAAGAAATTGTTTCAATTATGGGTTCTAATTGGATCCGCTTGTTTAAAGATGTTTTTAATGACTGACTCAACAATTCTTGTAGCACCAAGAGAATTGAAAGATCAAGTTGAAAGAGCTAGTCGTGTTCTGCTTTGCGAAGCTAGTACTGCGGATCGTTTAGCTGAAGATATAACTTTCTGCGAAATCAACTACGGTCAAGGAATTTATTCTTGGCTGGAAGTAATAACATCAGACTCTGAAACCTTCAATAAAATCTCAAGAAGTTCGCTTAAACTCCGACTACCGAGCGGTCGTGAATCTGTTGTTATAAATTTTGATCTGTCTTTACCTTTTGCGTTTCTCGCACGCACTTTGCATACACAAGAAAAATATGGTGTCACCTGGTCCTGTGATACTGAAGTGATTTCTGGTAATTCTAGAATTGCCTCTGTTAATCTGAAATTCGATACTTCCATCTCCCCTATAACGAATCAGAANACAGTCGACGCTTTATCAACTGGCCTAAGGGTTTCCCTTCTTGAATGGAACCAACTAAACAAAATCGCTTCACAGTTTCTTTTATCAGAGGAAATTTTAGATGNATCTTAAATTCNCTTCCTTTTACAAAAAAATGAATAGTCACAATGACTAATAAATTACTAATACCTGTCGACGAGATAGAGAAAACCACAAAGAAGGCACTTATCAGACATGGTGCTTNTCCTGAAATTGCCGCTCTGGTGGCTCACGCTGTNCGCACTGCTGAAGAAAAAGGAAACAAAATATGTGGTCTCTATTATGTCGAGAGCTACTGCCTTCAGCTGAAAACTGGTCGAGTAGACGGCGTAGTTAAACCTATTATTAATAACAACAAACCTGGAACAGTAAGAGTTGATGGAAGATTTGGTTTTGCCCAATCAGCTTTTGCGACAGGTTTTAATAAAGCTATAGAAGCAGCTCGTAGTAATGGGATATGCAGTTATTCGATCGAGCACGCACATACTTGCACTTCTCTAGGATACTTCACAGAGCAAATAGCAAGATCGGGAATGCTGGCCATAGGAGCAACCAATGCTTCCGCAGTCGTAGCTCCGCCGAATGGTACAGCCCCTGTACTTGGAACTAATCCGGTTGCTATGGCAGTACCAGATGGTGAAGGAGGAGTAGCATTTCAATTTGATTTCAGNACAAGCGCTATAGCGCTTGGTAAAATCACAATGGCGGCCGCTGCAAATGAACCAATTCCTCTTGGTTGGGCGGTTNACAAAGAAGGAAACCCTACTACCAATGCTAAAGATGCTTTAGAAGGTTCCTTACTNTCTGCGGGTGGATATAAAGGGTATGGCTTTGGGCTTTTGGCAGAGATTTTAGCCGGTGCATTGACCGGATCGAGACTGAGTGTCGAGGTGCCATCTTTAAAAACACCTGATGGTGAACCTCATGATCTAGGTCAGTTCTACATAATAATTGATGTAGAAGCTTACGATGAAAGATTTCTGCAAAGAATAGAAAAATTGGCTGAGGTCATTGAATCACAACCAGATGCTCGACTACCTGGTAAAAATATTTATCTCCCTGAGGAAGTAGAAGTTGACCCGAATCTATGGTCGACCATAAAGCAGCTTTCAAATAGTTAAGGATTCATTAAGAGCTTTGAGAAGATTTCTTTTCAGCCATTCGCATATCTCGAGCAGCATCCAATGGCGTTAAGAACTTGTAGTTTCCAGGTGTCATACCCTTAGAGATTAGAGAGATAGCCACATCATTTATCGTTCTAAAGTTTATGAAGCCTTTCAACCCACTGTGCACAACTGAACGAGAATCAGCGATCCACAATAACCATTCAGTTAGAAGTGGTATCTGAATAATAACTCTTGATTTTTTCCCTGAATGGGTTTCGTAAATAACCGGAGGATTCTTTCTTCGGCTCCATGCTTTTAAATTTTTTTGAATTAATTCTTCTTTAATTTTTAACTCTTTAGAGAAATTTTTTAAATTGCCTTTGCGTTCTATAAAGCCCAGAGAGTCTGGTCTGTTGCCTGCAAGTTCAACTAATTTAAACCACTGATTCTGAAGATCCGAACCACGCATTCCATAGCTTCTAATTGCGACTTTTTTTTCACATAGAATGCCTAAAAGAGGAGCTCTGACTGAACTGCCGAGCAACTGCGAAGGCGAACAAGAGCCAAAACGCTGAGCAGATTTGAATTTTTCTATTGCTAATTCTCTATTTT
>PATJ01000006.1 GCA_002713545.1 Acidimicrobiaceae bacterium | reverse complement strand
GCAAACCAATAAAGTCTTCCAATTACTCCTTTTGGAACAAAATGAGCGCGTTGACTAACCAGGCAACCATCTTCACTATCAATTACATCCCATTCGAGCCAAGCGTGACCTGGTAGGAGCATTTCGGCTCGTAAAAGTAGAGAACTACTATCAACTTTTACCACAGTAAAAAAATCTACTGGATCACCAACACGCAATTCGGAAGGGTGGCGTCTTCCTCTTCTTAGACCCACTCCACCAACTAGTTTGTCAATAAAGCCACGAACAGCCCATAACCAATCGAAGGCAAACCACCCGGTATCGCCGCCTATAGTTTTAATTGTTGACATGACCTTTTTTCCGTTGACCAGCGAGTTTTGTTCTCTAGAGTCGATCAAGACTCGTCCTCCAGACCACTCTGGATCGCTAAGTTCAGGCAACTCTGCAATTTGGCTTTTCACGGAATTTGACCAGCGGGTGGGAATCTGGAGATCTTGCACTCTAGTTAATGCTCTACCAATTGAATTATGCAAATTTTCGGTTTCATGATCAAGCACAGCAGAAATTGGATTATTGCCCACCACCACGTCTGAAGTAAGAGAATCTATAAGAGAACGAGCAAGGCGAATGGGTAAAGGACTTGTGAGATTCACCCAATGAGATGAAAGTCGAGGAGTTAGAACGGGAACAGGAATAATTATTCGCTTTTTTAAGCCAGCAACTTGGGCGTAGGTATGCATCATTTCTCTATAAGTCAAAACGTCTGGGCCACCGACATCGAAAATTTTCCCAAGCGTTTCATCGTCATCTAACACAGATACTAAATAGAACAAAATGTCGCTTATTGCTACGGGTTGACAACGTGTTTGGGTAACCCATTTTGGTACCACCATTATTGGAAGCACTTCAACCAAAGACCTAAGCATCTCAAAAGAAGCACTTCCAGAGCCAATAATGATCGCAGCCCTAAGTTCGGTAACCGGAGTTGAACCATTAGATAGGATTTTCCCAACTTTATGCCTGCTAGTTAAATGTGGAGAATGGTTTTTTTCATCTTCCCCAAGGCCACCTAAATAAACAATTTGCTTAATTTCGTTTGTATCAGCAGCTTCAGAAAAGATTTGAGCCATTGACGATTCCAAATCTTCGAAGTTAGAAGAAGCCGCCATTGAATGGACTAAATAATATGCTTTTTCTACATCGTGAAGTGCGTCAACGACCTGTTCTTTAACGCTTAAATCGGCTTTATAAACTTCAACTTCTGATCGCCAAGATCTATCGTCTAATGCCTCAGAGTTTCTAACTATGCACCGAACGTTGTANCCCGCTTCCAAAAGTCGCGGTACTAGACGGCCACCGACGTATCCGGTAGCACCAGTAACCGCAATTATNCCATTTGAATTAGCTTTTTTCATAGATTTCTTANTNTTTTAATCACTAAAAATTTTATTTGATTAGTTAAAAATTTCGGGNTTTTGGGCTTAAGTCACAGATTAATTTTGGATTTTTTTTGAANCGACTCAGCAAAAAAAATTAAGAAAAATGAAATTATCGANTACAACAAATATCCNATTGTTAAAGGTGTTACGGAGTATTTTATTTGTGCNGAAAAAATTACTGCTAATAAACCAGCTCCTCCGAGAGAAATTGCTCCTGCNACTCCTGAAGCGGTTCCAGCTAATTCTCCCATAGGTTCTAAAGCAAGTGACAAACCTATAGGAGTTAAAAGACTCAAGAAAATGTTTGAAGAACCAACCAATAAAAGCCAAATCCAAAAGTTAGGTGAGCCGTTACTACTTAGTGCAAGAAGTAGAGAAGCTATGTTGATCAATACCGAAAGTCCGACACTAAAAAGTGCGACACGTTTAGCTCCAAAAATTGAAATAAAACTGTTGCTTGCAAAAAACGCTATCGCCATAGGGATTCCAAGGATGCTAAAAATTATTGCGAACTGGTTTGCTTTCCCATATACAAGATCAAAAATTGGCTGCGAACTGCTCAGCCAAATAACGAAAGCTCCTTGCCCAAACGTGACAGCTAGGACATAACCGATGGTGACTCGAGTAGCAAAAATCTTTTTGAACGATTTTGCGGTTATTTCCCAATTTAGAGCTCGCCTTTTATTCTCCGGTAAAGTTTCGCCAAACCAGAGGCTCCACAAGATACCTATACTTGCCAAAATAATTCCCAAAGAATAAACAACTCTCCAGTTTGTGAAAGACAAGAAGCCTTCTGAGATCAGGGGTGTGATTATCGGTCCCAAAAGAAAAACGGCCATAATTTTGGACATTACTTTCGCCATTTCGTCACCTGAATATAAGTCACGTGCGATCGTTGTTCTCATGCTTGCCGGAATACTTGAACCTAATCCCCAGAAGAACCTAAAAATAAGAATTGTTAATAAATTTTGCGAGAGTAGAGACCCTAAAGCTCCGACCATGTAGAGGCCAAGACCGAATTTTAAAGAAGTAATTCGTCCGAAACGGTCAGTAAAAGGACCAAAAATAATTTGGCCTATAGAAACGCCAATAATGTAAATAGTAACTATCAATGAAATCTTGTTAGACCCCTCCAACAGTCCTATATCGGGTCTGATTTCGTCAAAAGCCGGAAGAGAAGAATCTATTCCAAAAGCAGCTAGACCATTTAAGAAAGCAAGGAAAAAGACTACGTTTATTTGCGACTTTTTTAACGACACTCAGTTATTCTGCCTTGCAATCAGAAATAAGCCCGATCAATAGAGAAACTATTTTTTCAACTACGGTTCGACTATGAGTCAGGAAGGTGTTGGGAACCCAAGATACGCAACTTTGAATACAGATTACGCAGCTGAAATGCTTTCCATGCCTGCTGAAGAGGATGGCCCAATATGGATGGTCAATCTTATGAAATATCGTGAGATTGCTGATTATGTAGATGGTCGAAAATCGAATATCAGTGGTCAGGAAGCTGATGATCTTTATGCCCCGATATCCGTACTGGCAGACGTAGGAGCAGAAATCGTTTTTGCCGGGAGTGTAGAAACACAACTTCTCGGAGATACTCCAAAATGGGATCGAATAGCCGTAGTTAAATATCCCACGAGACGATCATTTTTAGAAATGTCTTCTAGAAAAGATTTTCAAGAGAAACATGCCCATAAAGAAGCAGGCATGCAGGAGACAATTGTTATGGGTTGCACGCCGATAGAAACCCCTGTTTATTCAAAGAAAGATTGGAAAGAAATAGCAAATCCTCCTAGTGANGATGATGGTGTGATGACAGTTGTTCATGTTCTGCAGTTAAATGAACAAATTGAGAAAATGAACAATTACTCTTTAATAGCGGGGGAGCGGGCTATACCAAATGGCGTTCAAATAGATGGCTGGTTTCAAGTAGAAAACACTATTTTGGGTGACGGGAGAAAATGGGATCAGGTTAGGTTTAACACTTTCCCTAGCCGAAGGGCATTTCAAGAAGTTCTAGACGACCCCGCACGCATGGAAGCCCAGAAAAAATACAGGGAAGTAGCTATAAGCGATACTTACACAATGATCGTGACACCGTTAATAAACAGAGTTTCTGATTCAATATAAAAATGAAAATAGGTGATCTCGCAACTCCCGCTTTAATAGCGGATTCAAAAATTCTAGAAACAAATATCGCCATTATGGCATCAAAGAGGCCCGGGCGGACACTTCGACCACATGTGAAGGCTTTTAAATCAACTGCAATGGCAAAAAAACTGGTTGAAGCGGGACACGAGTCTTTTTGTTGCGCAACAATTCGTGAATTAGAAGGAATGGTAAAGGCCGGTCTTGGGAACGATCTGCTCTTAGCAAATGAGACACTTGACGCTAAACGAATCGGGGAGTTGCTTACGCAAGAGAACTGTCGAATAACAGTTGCAGTTGACTCATCAGAAACAATTGAAGCCGCTGTATCTGCTGGTGTGAAAGAGGTGTTAATAGATGTCAATGTTGGGCTACACAGGTGTGGATGCAGACCGGAAGAAGCTGGGGTTTTATCAGAAAAAGCAAAGGCACTAGGACTGCAAGTAAGAGGAGTAATGGGATACGAAGGACATTTGATGCATGACCCCGATGTTGAAAGAAGAACAGAAAAAACCCAAGAATCAATGGAATTATTGATTTCCGCACATAAATCAGTAGGTGGTGATGTGATTTCCGGTGGCGGAACAGGAACATGGGAATGTAATCAAACCGTGACAGAACTCCAAGCTGGTAGCTATGTCTTGATGGATGGTGATTATTCCAAACTCGACCTTCCTTTTAAAGAAGGATTACTTTTATTAACTACAGTTATATCCACAAGTAAGTCTGGGTATGCGGTTTTGGACGGTGGNTTGAAAGCTCTATCAGTTGACAGCGGAAATCCAAAATTACTAGGTGAAGGTGAAGTCATGTTTTGTTCTGATGAACACACAACGATAACAAATGGTTCTTGGTCAGTTGGGCAAAGAGTGGGTTTGAGACCATCACATATCGATCCCACAATTTCAAAACACGAATTTATTTTTCTCGTAGAAGAAATTGAAGAAAGCTTAGAGGCAGAATTACTGGAAAAATTGGAAGTTGATTTGCGAGGATGGTAAAAGGATGAAATCCCAATCATCAAAAACATGGAGTAATTGGGCTGGTAACCAGACAAGTAGTCCTTTGAGTATCAAAAAACCTCAAAGTGAAGAAGATGTTGTACAGATAGTTAAAGAAGCAAAAAAAAGAGGTTTAAAAGTCAAAGTTGTCGGTTCAGGACATTCATTTACTGGAATAGCAGTTACAGACGAAGTTTTAGTTTCTATTGACGCTATGGCTGACATTCGAGACGTAGATTTTGAAAATTTTACAGTTCGTGTCGGTTCAGGAATAAAACTTTGTGACCTAAACCCAGTTTTGCAAAGATCTGGATTGGCTATGCCGAATTTAGGCGACATAGTTTACCAATCAATTTCGGGAGCTATTTCTACATCGACTCACGGAACTGGTCTCGAATTTAAAACTATCGCAGATGCTGTGTGCGGAATGAGAATTGTTGACGGTCAGGGGCAAGTTGTCGAGTGTGACAAACAAAAAAATCCAGAAATATTCCATGCAGCAAGAGTGGGGTTAGGTGCTCTAGGAATAATCACTGAAGTCACAATCCAGTGTGTAGAGGCATTTAATCTACATGCGGTCGAAGAAATTTTACCAATAGGCGAAGTAACAAATAATTTTGACCGCTGGTCCAAAACAACTGATCACATAGAATTTTTTTGGATGCCCAATACAGATAAAGCTCTGCTGAAAAGAAATACCAGAACTAGCGAAGCACCCCCACAGCCAAGAAATAAAAGACATTCATTAAAAAGGCGTTGGAATCGATTTAAGAATGAGGAAATAAAACAAAATTTTCTTTTTGGTGCGATGAATCATTTAGGTAAAATCGTTCCCCCATTAGTTCCAAAACTTAATTCCATGGTTGCTGGAGAAAGCGGCAGAGCAGAGTACATAACAACCAGCTATGAGGTTTTTGCTAGTCCGCGTAGGGTTAGATTTTATGAAATGGAATATGCAGTCCCCATTGATTCNGGGATAGANGCATTTAGAAGAGTTGTTGAATTGATAGGTGATTTAGATCATTACATAAGTTTTCCAGTTGAGTACCGGGTGCTTGGAAAAGATGAAATACCGATGTCGACCGCAAGTGGAAGAGACTCTGCTTTTATAGCTGTCCATGTATTTCGAAACACACCTTTTGAAAAATATTTCCAGGGTGTAGAAGAAATAATGGCCGATTACGAGGGTCGTCCGCATTGGGGAAAACTTAACTTTCAAAATCATGAAACTCTTTCAAACATCTACCCACAATGGGAAGCATTTCAAAACGCACGGAGATTGATGGACCCTTTTGGGATTTTCACAAATCCTTATTTGGATAAGGTTCTTGGTCCTTTGACCTAGCAGATGCCAGTAGTCTGTTCCCATGGAGAATTCAGCGCATAAGGAAACACACGATTCAGTTGTAGAAGAAGATTTGGAATTAAACAAACTAGAAGATGACCTAGCTCTTATAGAGAATGCGATGGAAAAGATTGACCAAGAAGATCTTAAAGGATATGAAACGGTAGAAGCTGAGATTACTGGACGTAGCGCTTCTACTTGAGAGATTTAATTACAAAAGATCAGGCATTGACTCTTCTGTTACCAACGAAATCCTTTTACCCATTACTAGTTCACCATCAACAAACTCGACCCAACGACCACCAAGATTTGGAACTTTAATAGAAGGTTGATCGTGAAGATTTTCTAACGCATGGACTATTCCAGCATGTGAAATAACAAGAATAGAATCTGAAGGCTCCGAACTTTCAGAGAGTTTCTTTAAAACTTTAAAAACTCTAAGTAAAAGATCTGGATTGGATTCGTAACCATCTGGTCGATTTCCTGACTCTAAAAATCCTGGCCAACCATTTTCGATTTCAATACGTGTAAGACCCTGCCAAGGACCCGCATCGCGTTCCATCAGGCCGACTTCAGTAGCTACGGGACCCACTCCCATTAACTCTGAAATTATGGAAGCAGTGTTCTTTGCTCTTTGAAGAGGTGATGACACAATTAAATCAAATAAACCAAGTTTTTGGCTGGCTTTCCTAGCTTGACTCTCTCCCAAATTGGTTAAAGGAGGATCAGCCTGTCCCTGCCAACGCCCGAGAGCATTCCATTCTGATTGACCGTGACGAACAATTAACAACTTGGGCATAATTTGACGGTATCTATTTCAAGTTCTATTCGGACTCGGCTAATACTTTCCGTAGACTACTTTTATGGTAACTCTTCGTCTTTTCGCATCAGTAAAACAAATGGCTGGAACAGGATCAGTTATTTTGTCAGGGGAAACAGTGTCTGATGTAGTAGAAGAGGCTTCTAAAAGATTTGGGTCTGAGTTCAGAGATATGACAAAAAATTGTCGAATTTGGTTAAATGGAAACCCAACTGAAATTGATAATCCTGTAAGTGATGATGATGAGATAGCACTACTGCCCCCTGTTTCAGGAGGGTGACAGTGCGTAAGTTAGCTGTACTCTCAATGCACACTTCCCCGTTAGCTCAGCCGGGTATTGGTGACGGTGGAGGAATGAATGTTTACGTTCGTGAAGTTTCTTCAGCTCTTGAGCAAGCAGGCATCAGTTCAACAGTTTTCACGAGAAGAGTGGATAGCGAGACGCCAAAAGTAATGACATTTGGTGATGGACTAAACGTTGTTCAAATCGACGCAGGAGATTTTTCTTTACGTAAAGAAGATTTATATTCAGTGATTAGTGATTTTACGAATGGGGTGGAAGACTTTCTGTTGAGAGAAGATCAGCATGATGCTCTATTAGCAAATTATTGGCTTTCCGGTTCAGCGGCGCATAAGTTAAAACACAGTCTCAATATGCCTTTATTAACTTCGTTTCATACACTTGCGCGAGTTAAAGCTGTTTCGGGTGACAAAAGTTTTGGATACGACGAACGCATAACGGTAGAGAGCGAAGTCATAGGTTGTTCGGACGTAATTTTGTCAAACAGTTCTTTCGAAATGGATCAACTAGTCAGTTATTACGGTGCTGACCCTTCTCGTGTGGAAATTGTTCCACCGGGAGTAGATCACTCTATTTTTAACCCTGCATCCAAAAAAGAAGCACGCGAAATTCTTAATTTGAATGAACAAAAAACACTTCTTTTTGTTGGGCGTATCCAACCTTTAAAAGGAGTAGATNTAGCAATTTCNACATTGTCAGAACTGGAAGATAAAGACACGCGTCTTGTTTTAATAGGCAGTCCTAGTGGTCTGGAAGGTCCTAGCGAAGAAAGACATATAAGAAAAAAGATAGAACAATTAGGGTTGACAGACAGGGTTCAATTCGTTGAACCTCAGCCACATGAAAAATTAGTTAACTGGTACCGAGCAGCTGACGTTTTATTGATGCCAAGTCGATCTGAATCATTTGGACTTGTAGCTTTAGAGGCTGCTGCCTGTGGTTTACCAGTTGTAGCTTCTGCAGTTGGTGGATTGCAGACAATTGTTAAAAACGATTTATCTGGATATTTGATTGATGATCGTGACCCGTGGTCTTATGCGGCTCATGTTTCAAAAATTATTAACGATTCTGAAAAAGCTGAAGCAATGTCAAAGGAAGCAGTTAAAAGTTCTAAATCATTTACTTGGTCGGTTACTGCTGCACGACTTCGTCGAATTTGTTTAGACTTGCAATCTCGATCTTTGGTTGATTGTGCATAGTGCTGAAGGTGAAGTCACTCGACTATTAACAGAATCCGAACTTGAGTCTCTTGAAAGAGAAATCGAAAGATGGCTTGATTTATCTTTAAAAGAAAACCCTTTGTTATCTGCTTTCGAAAGGGATCCCGACGAGCCAGTTGGCGAATCAAGATGGTTTATAAGAGTTTTAGGAGAGGAAAAAGATATCTTCACTCTGCGGTTCATGCTCCGGCAAAGAATGTTGCATTATGAAACCTATGTGATGCCAGCACCCGAAGATAATATGGAATTGTTTTTTGAAAATCTTCTAATCAGAAATAGAAAAATTGTAGGCGCTACATTTTGTTTAGGAGAAGAAGATGCAGTTTTTCTAATAGGCGCTATTCCGGCGAGCACCGTTGGACCAAATGAGCTTGATCGTATTCTTGGAACCTTATGGATGGCAGTAGAACAAAATTTCAAATCTCTTCTTAAAATTGGGTTTGCTACAAAATTTGTTGAATCAAAAAAAGAAAATAAGTGAAATCCGACTTCGAAGTTGATCGACTTCCATCAAAAGTTTTAGTGTTTTCTGTTACCGCTGTAGGGCTTTTACATAATTCAATTTTTGTTAGTTCAACACCCGAAATTTTAAGATCTCTTGGAGAGTCAGAAAATCTGGCAGGGCTTTTAATTGCTGCTGGGTCAGTTCCTGGGATAGTCGTTGCNCCTTTAATAGGTTTTTTAGCGGATCGATTTGGGCGGAAAAAAGTACTAATACCATGTCTTGTGATTTATGGGGTTTTTGGGATTTTGGTAGGTTTAAGCCCNTCCCTATTCTGGTTTTTACTTATAAGAATTTTTCAAGGCCTNGGCAGTGCAGGTTTNATTAATTTAGTTGTGGTAATAATTAGCGACAATTGGGCGGGCTTNGANAGGGCTCGTTTAATTGGACAGAATGCTGCTGCTATAACAATTTCAGTAGCGATCTATCCTGTGCTNGGGGGAGCGGTCACTGATCTACTAAGTTGGCGTTGGGTTTTTTTGGTTTTTCTAGCTCCTTTAGTAGTTGCTTTTTTTATCTCAAAAAACCTTGAGGATCGTCGACCAGGCTTGGATGTATCAGTTAAGGATCAAATCTCTGGTGCACTTTCAGAGGTTGTTAAACCGGCTATAGCTACAAATCTTGNAATCGTAATGNTTTTGTTTATGGCAATTTTTGGNTTATTTCAGTCTTTATTACCGGTACACCTTGAGCGTGAGTTTGGACTGCTCCCTACTGGAAGAGGTTTAGTCGCTTCAGCTCCAGCTATTGTGGCCGCCTCGTCAGCCTTAGCAGTTGCGAGAGTCAGAACNCGAGTACAAGGTGGAGTCATTATCTATGTGTCTTTACTAATCTGGGGNATTTCCTTTTTAATGATGGGTTTTGGGTCGCTGCCTATCCTTGTACTAGCAACAATGATTTATGGTTTGTCAGAAGGTCTGATGATCCCAACTCTCCAAGATTTGATCGCAGAAAATGCTCCTGAGCAACTACGTGGAGCATTATTAGCTATTTGGACAGGAGCTGCGCGTTTGGGACAAACGGTGGGACCAGTATCNGTTTCTCTTGCTCTAATGGGGCTTTCCACTTCTTGGGTACTTGTTTTGGCAGGTGCAGCAATGATAGTTATTTCGGGTTTGGCTAGTATTACTCGAACACTTATTGTTTCTTCATAGACTAATCAAACTGGTAGATTCAACGGATGAGTTTTCGATTACAAATAATCGGTGGCGGTAATATGGGTGAAGCTTTGTTGCGCGGGNTGCTTAAAAATAAGTGGGCATCAGAAGATGAACTACACGTTGTAGAACCAGTGTCTGAACGCAGAGATTATTTAGCTGCCACAATTTTTGGTATTTCTATTTCAGAAGAGCCATTACCAGATTTGGATTCTTTAGTTGCGGTTAAACCTGACAAGGTCACAGAAGTATTAGAAGTTTTGTCAAAATTAAATCCAGCCCGAGTCCTTTCTATAGCTGCGGGGGTAAAAGTTTCTTCTATAGAAAAAATTCTGGGCGAAAACATAAAAGTTCTAAGGGCTATGCCCAATACACCCGCTCTTATAGGTAAGGGTTCAGCAGGTGTCGCTGCCGGTTCAACTGCTACTGACGAAGATCTAATATGGGCGGTTGAAATACTTTCAGCCGTTGGTTCAGCAATGGTTGTTGAAGAAAGCCAGCTTGATGCAGTTACAGGTATTTCAGGTTCTGGTCCGGCCTACTTATTTTTTTTAGCTGAAGCACTTATAGACGCGGGATGTGAAGTTGGATTATCAAAAGAAGAGGCAAAATCTTTTGTNGAACAAACCCTTTTAGGCGCAGCGTCACTTTTATATGAATCCGATGACCCTGCTCAAGTCTTAAGACAAAAAGTCACTTCTAAGGGAGGCACNACTGCCGCCGCCATAGAAGTTTTCGAAAACGCTAGTTTTCGTGAAACNATTCGAGCAGCAGTTTTTGCGGCCACTGAACGTTCTTTGCAGCTTGGTGAAAATGACTAAAAGCAAAAAGTATGAAACTATTTCATTTTTGTCAGATTTTGGAACAACTGACGAGTTTGTAGGAGTAATTCATTCTGTAATCAACTCCATTGCTCCTTTAGCGAAGGTAATAGACATCACTCATGGGATTCCGCACTATGACATTCGCGCAGGTGGATTAGCTCTTGCTCGCAGCGCTCAATATTTGTNACCAGGTGTTGTTTTGGCTGTAGTAGATCCAGATGTAGGGACAGATAGACGGGCAGTTGCAGTGGAAGTTGGTGGAGGAGAATCAGTTCTGGTAGGTCCTGACAATGGTTTGCTTGCACATACAGTTGCTCTGGTAGGAGGCGCAGATCGAGCGGTTTCACTAACAGAAACCAAGTATCAATTACCGGCTCCGGGTGCTATGAATTCTGGCCGTGATATTTTTGCTCCAGCAGCAGCACACATTGCTTCGGGAGTAGACCTATCAGAATTAGGCGATGTAGTTGAGGTTTCAAGTCTGGTGCCTGGTCTTATGCCAGTAAGTTCTAAAGAGAGTGATGGACTTCACGCGGAATTTTTATGGGTCGATCAGTATGGAAACGCCCAGATTAATTTAGATCCCGCAGATCTTGAAATAAAAGAAAATGAAGTCAATCATTTTGAAATCAAAACCTCAGGATTGACCAGAATAGCCAAGACAGTGGAAACTTTCGAAGAACTTGGTGTAGGTGAACTTGGGTTAATAATTGATGAATATGGCTTAGTAGCGCTAGTAATGGCCAGAGGCTCAGCAGCAGAAGAGATGAAAATTAATACGGGGAATCAAGTTATTATTTCGTTTACTGAAAATTTTTCTGATGAGTCTGTACCAGTGGTTTTAAGACAATCAAATGAGAAAAATGAAGGTGATCTGTAGTGCGTTTCGGTACAACTTTTGTCATGGCTCTACTTCTATTAGCTATTTTAGGAGCAGCCGTAATACAGTTCGTCTTCCTTGTCGATTAACGAAAAATTTTTATATCGGGCGTTATTTGCTTTATATATCAGCGTGCTATCTAATTAAGATGTGTCAAATTTAAACTTACCTGAAGCGGCACTTTCTAGACTTACTGTTTATCAACGGGCACTTGTTGAATTAAACGATTCTGGTATAAAGACAGTATCTTCCAGAGAGTTAGCCGAAATTAGTGGAAGTAATGAATCAAAAGTCAGAAAAGATCTTTCATATTTAGGCTCACACGGAACACGCGGAGTGGGATATGAAACTGAACGGTTAATTAAAGAAATTGGCGTCGTTTTAGGAGGTAGTCAACCAAAACCTGCAGTTTTGGTTGGGATCGGAAACCTAGGAAGAGCTTTAAGCCAGTATGAAGGTTTTCAAGTTAGTGGATTTCCGATTGTAGGGCTCGTGGATGTAGCCCCAGATGTTGTAGGTGAAACTATCAATGGAATGACGGTTAAAAACCTAGACCAACTAGAAGAACTTGTTTCTCAAACATCCGCGGTATTAGGAATTGTAACTACACCAGCAACCGCAGCTCAGGAAGTTGTTGACTGTTTGGTGGAAGCGGGAATTAGATCTATTCTGAATTTTGCGCCTGTAGTTGTTGATGTTGTTGATGAGGTTGAAGTGAGAAGAGTTGATTTAGCAACTGAGTTCCAGATTTTGGGTTATTACGATCATCTTAGAAAATTTGATTGATAAATAACGGTGACTAAATACCAGAAAATATTCATAACAAAAGGTTGGCAATAGACTCAAAATTAAGGAAAAATCAGTTTGTAAGTTTTACATTTAGTAATCGCTTACTGAAACCCAGCTAGGAGATGTATTTGTGTCGGTAATAGTCGTTGGTCTAAACCATCGAACAGTTCCTCTTGATCTTTTCGAGAAGATGACGGTTCCAGAAGCAAAATTACCAAAAGCTTTGGCTGATCTCTCTTCGCGTGAAAATATTAGTGAATCAGTAATCCTCTCAACGTGTAACCGCATTGAGATTTATGCTTACGCCGAAAAATTTCATGGCGCTTATCAGGACATACGAAATTTTCTTTCTGAAATTTCACACGTTGCCCCCGAAGACTTTTCTGACCACCTGATTGGCCTCTTCGGTTCTGATGCCATTGAGCATTTGTTTAAAGTTTCTTCTGGCATCGATTCGGCTGTTATAGGAGAACACGAGATATTAGGTCAGGTTCGTTCAGCTTGGGAATTGGCAATTGAGGAACAAGCAGTTGGAACAGTATTAAATTCACTTTTTAGACACTCACTTGAAGTTGGCAAAAGAGCAAGAAGTGAAACCTTAATTTCACGAAACATAACCTCTGTTTCTCAGGCAGCAGTTGCTATGGCTGACAAACAACTAAATGGATTAATTGGTAAACGTGTTTTAGTTGTCGGCGCTGGAGAAATGGGTGAAGGAATGGCAAAGTCGCTGCATGCAGGAGGGATAACTGAGCTGCGAGTAGCTAATAGAACTTGGGATCGAGCAGTAGAAACTGCAGAAAGACTAAATGGCAAACCTGTGAGGCTTGATGAACTACCGCAAAACTTAACAGAAGTTGATTTATTGCTAACTTCTACCGGTGCAACTGCGGCGATTCTCGAGTACGGAGATCTTGATGAAGCAGCGCGTCAAAGAGAAGGAAGAGAACTATTAATTGTAGACATCGCTGTCCCGCGCGATGTTGATCCTGCAGCTGCTGAACTTGATGGGGTAACACTTCTAGACATGGATGATTTACGAGAGTTTGCTGAAAAAGGTATAAGAGCTAGAGAGAAAGAAGTTTCCTCTGTAATAGAAATTATAAACGAAGAGTTAGAACGTTTTTCTAATCTTTTTTCAGCTAGGTCGGTAGCTCCAATAGTGACACAACTTCATTCCCGCGCTGAAGAGATACGAAATGCAGAACTTCAAAAACTTTTTAGAAAATTTCCTGAACTGACTTCTGAACAACTAAAAGGAATTGAAACTTTAACATCCGTAATTGCAAACACACTTATTCATGAACCAACGGTACGACTTAAAGATGCTGCGGGAACCCCAAAAGGTGAACGTTTATCTGAAGCATTACAAGACCTTTTCGACCTATAACAGAATCGGTAGTTTTGTCACTGCGGATCGCGACACGAGGTAGTGGGTTAGCTTTAAAGCAGACACAGCGTGTGGTTGAACTAATTTCGCAAAAATCACCTGGAATCGAATTAGAAACAGTAGTTGTTAGCACCGCAGGTGATCGTGATAAAAAAACTTCCATACAGGAACTTGGCGGACAAGGAGTTTTCGTTACTGATGTTCAATCTGTTGTTCTTTCTGGGGAAGCAGATATTGCGGTCCATTCCGCAAAAGATCTCCCGGCTAAAACAAACCCTGGATTAGTACTTGCTTCTGTACCTGAAAGAGCAGACCCAAGAGATGCACTTGTGGGTTGTATTTGGAACGACTTACCTAAAGGCGCATCAATTGCTACTGGTTCAATTAGAAGAAGATCACATTTATCTCATCTGAGACCAGATTTAAAGTTTCAAGAATTACGAGGCAATATTGAAACCAGACTTTTACGAGTTGATGATGTGGATGCCATCGTGGTGGCAAAAGCTGCTTTAGATCGACTGGATTTAAACCCAGAACAAATGGATGCGTTGCCTATCTCAATTCTTTTGCCGCAAGTAGGACAAGGTGCTTTAGCTATCGAGTGTCGTGATGAAGATTTTGAGGTGATTCAAATATTGAAAGAGATTGAAGACCAGAAAGTTAGAAGCNTGATTGATGCAGAAAGATCATTTTTGGCTGAAATTGGATCCGGCTGTAGTTCTCCGGTTGCAGCCCATGCCGTTTTGGAAAAAGAAAAAATTCTGTTGAAAGCTTCTATTGCATCCCAAGATGGTACGACACTTTTAAAAGCAGAAGCTAGCGGNGNTGATGCTAATCAGCTTGGAATAAATATTGCAAACAAGCTCTTAAATGAAGAAGGTGGAAACCTTTTATTGAATGAGAATTTGTGAATATAACAAAACCATTATCAGGTAAAACTCTCGTAGTAACTAGGTCTTTTGAGCAATCTGAACCACTTTCNTCTGAGTTGGTCAATATGGGTGCAAAGGTTATTTCTCTACCATTAATTACTATTGCCGAACCTGCAGATGATGGAAAAGGGCTCGAAGAAAAAGTAAAAGATTTTGAGGCATACAAGTGGNTAATAGCGACTTCCCCCAACGGTGCCAAGAGACTTTTGAAGATGATGCAAGTTGTNGGAAAAAGTAATTGTCCCAGAGTGGCTGTAATTGGTAGATCAACAGCCGAAGTTTTTACCCAATCTGGAATTGCAGTCGANTTAGTTCCTGAAAAAACTTTTTCCGAAGGTTTTCTTGAGGTATTCCCTAAAGCAACGGAAGAAGGCGACAGAATTCTTTTAGTGCAAGCTGAAAAGGCTCGATCTTTGCTTTACGAGGGGCTAAAAAATACAGGTTGGGTAGTAGATAAGGCTGTTGCATACCGAAATATAAATAGTGAAGTAGAAGAGAATTTATTACTTGAAGCAAAAAACGCTGATGCAATAATTTTCACGGCTTCATCAGCAGTTAATCGCTATCATGAGTTNGTTGGCTTTCCTCAACCGCCTAACGCGGTTTGTATAGGCCCAATTACTGGTGAAAGTGCAAGAATTTTAGGTTGGAAAGTTTTTGAATCACGAGAACAGTCTCCTAAAGATCTGATTGAAGCTGTAAAACAATGGTCGGGGTCGTGACAATCCCTTCGTAGGCTTTGTGTATGAGTATTAATGCACAGTTNCCGACTTGGCGATCTCGGAGACTTAGGCGNACAAGCGCGATCCGAAGACTGGTATCTGAAACACAGATTTCTGCTAATGATTTCGTTGCACCTCTTTTTATCAGGGAGGGCATTAAAGAACCGCAACAAATATCGTCACTTCCTGGTGTTTTCCAACACACGCTTGAAAGCNTAAAACTTGAAGTTGATTCATTAAGAAAACTTGGGATACCCGGCGTAATTCTTTTTGGGATTCCTAAGTCTAAAGATGAAGTTGGTTCAGGTGCTTGGGACCCAGATGGGATAGTTCAGGTAGCACTTAAAGATTTAAAAGAAAATTTTGGCGAAGAGATGACACTTATCGCAGATCTTTGTGTTGATGAGTACACGAGTCACGGCCATTGTGGAATTTTGTCGCAAGATGGAACAGTTGATAATGATGCAACGCTTGAAATTTACAACCAGACAGCTTTAGCACAAGCAGATGCTGGTGCCGACATTTGCGCACCTTCAGGAATGATGGACGGACAAGTTTCTTCGATCCGCAATGCATTAGATTCAAACAATCATACTCAGACTATTATTCTTGCATATTCCGCTAAATATGCCTCATCCCTTTATGGTCCGTTTAGGGATGCNGTAGATGTAACTATAAAAGATGGTGGGGATCGTCGGGGCTACCAACAGGACCATGCAAACTCGCGAGANGCCCTAGCCGAAATTAAAGCTGATATTTCTGANGGAGCCGACATTGTAATGGTAAAACCAGCCNTGTCTTATTTAGATNTTATTNCAAAAGCTAGAGAAGAAGTNGACGCCCCAATAGCTGCATATCACGTAAGTGGTGAATACTCGATGGTTAAAGCAGCTGAAGCGAACGGTTGGCTAGACGGTGAATCGGTAATGATGGAACATTTACTTTCGATTAAAAGAGCNGGAGCTGACATAATATTAACCTACGCAGCAAAGGAAGCTGCCAAGATTTTGCAGGGTTAATGCAAGTGGTAGAAAAAAATCAAAATTTGTTTGAACGAGCAAAAAAAGTTATTCCTGGTGGNGTCAATTCTCCTGTTCGTTCATTTAGTTCTGTAGGAGGAGTTCCTTATTTCGTCCGCAATGCCGAGGGCCCTTATGTTTGGGATGAAGAAGGTAATAGATACATCGATTATGTTCAGTCTTATGGACCAATGATTCTGGGACACTCACATCCAGCAGTAATAGAAGCTATAAANAAAGCAGCATCATGTGGNACAAGTTATGGTGCNCCAACCAAAAAAGAAATTGTTCTTGCCGAGACAATAGTCGAACGNGTAAATGGAATCGAATCAGTTCGNTTCGTAAATAGTGGCACAGAAGCAACAATGACAGCATTGAGGTTGGCGCGAGGTGTTACTAACAGATCTAAAATAATCAAATTTTCCGGNTGTTATCATGGCCATTCCGACACTTTGCTGGCAGCTGCTGGGAGTGGTGTCGCTACCCAGGGAATGTCGGGGAGTGATGGAGTTCCAGAAAGTGCGGTATTTGATACGGTAGTTGTTCCATTTAATAGAGTTCCAGAAATAGATCAATCAATTGCCGCAGTAATCGTAGAACCGGTTGCAGCTAATATGGGTCTTGTNGAACCNAAACCAGGTTTTCTAAAAGAACTTAAAATGGCTTGTGACTCGGCAGGGGCTCTTCTTATTTTTGATGAAGTGATAACAGGTTTCCGNTTATCCTCTGGTGGGGCTTCTAAATGGTATGACATAACACCTGATATATGGTGTTTTGGAAAAATCATAGGTGGCGGTTTACCGGTAGGAGCTTTTGCCGCAAGTCGAGAACTGATGAGTTATTTGGCCCCAGTTGGTGGCGTTTACCAAGCAGGGACTTTGTCAGGCAATCCTTTAGCTATGGCAGCGGGTCAAGCCACGTTTGAATTACTGGGGGAGCCTGAGTATGAACATTTGGAATCAATAACAAATCGTTTAGCTGAAGGTTTAAAAGAGGCTGTATCAAAAAGCGATCTTGAAATTTGTATACCGAAAGTTGGTCCGCTAATTGGAATTTTTTTTAGTGTTAACAAACCAGATAATTTTGAAGAAGTAAAACCGATAGCAGAAAACGGTCTATACCGAGATTTTTTTCACGGAATGCTTAAACGCGGAGTCGCTTTAGCTCCCGGGGCATATGAAGTCCTCTTCCCGAGTTTGGCTCATACAGAAAAATTGATAGACGAAACAATTGAAATAGCCTCAGATGTTCTAAAGGAAATTTCATCTAGTGGAACTTAAATATTTCTAAAAATTTTGAATTTTTCCAACAGTTTTTCACTTGAAGAATTTCTCTTGGTCATGGTCTCTGAAGAAGAAATCTCGTTAATTTCGAGTTCTATATCAATAGCAATACTTTTACCCGATTCAACTCCCCACTGGTCGAAAGGATTTACTCCCCAAATAACTCCAGAAACCACAGTTCGATGTTCATACAATGCAATTAACTGACCGAGAATGAAAGGAGTAAGTTTTGGGGCCAAGATGACCGTCGATGGACGATTCCCTTCTAGCTTTCTGTCAGGTGTTAAATCTTCTTTTTCAGTAGAAGAACCTAAAGCCAGAGCTTCAGTTTGAGCGAGCAGGTTTGCGAAAAGACTATTTTGTTGTCCTTGAAGGGCTTGATCGTAGGAGTTGGAAAACCCTAACATTTCGCAAGGAATCACGTCAGTGCCTTGATGTAGAAATTGGAAAAATGCATGCTGCCCTTCGGTTCCAGTGGCTCCCCAAATAACCGAACCAACTGAATTGCCGAACCCGTGTCTTTCCTTTCGAATATTTTTACCAAGACTTTCCATCATAAGTTGCTGTAAATAAGCAGGTAAGTAAGACATCTGGCTGCTATAAGGAACTACTGCCATGGTTGGGTAATTAAGGAATGACCGATTCCAGATATCTATTAATGAAAGAAGTAAAGTGCCGTTTGATTCGAAAGGTTCAGAAAGAGTTTTGTGATCGATTTCTTTCATTCCCGACAGTAAATGAAAAAATTCAGTCGGTCCTATCGAGATCATAAGGACTAGCCCTGCCGCTGAAGACAGGGAGAATCTCCCCCCAACCCAATCAGGTAGATCAAAAATCATAGTTTCTTCGATGCCTAAATTGGTAGCTTTTTCTCTAGATCCAGTAATGCCAACAAGGTGTTTAGACATTCCTTCAATACCGATTGAGTATTCAAGCCATTTCTTTGCATTTTCCATTAATACAAGCGTTTCTTTTGTGTTAAATGATTTCGAAGTTATTACAAAAATTGTTGTTTCAGGATCCAGTCCATCAAGAGTTTGATCTAGTTCGACGGGGTCAATACTTGAACAAAATCTGATGTCTATATCTTTATGAGAAAAATTTGAAAGTGCTTTGTAGGCCATCAATGAGCCTAAGTTTGACCCTCCAATGCCTAAAGCAACAACAGACGTAATAGGTGCTCCTGTTGCTCCTAATAGTTTTCCACTCCGAATACATTGCGAAAAGTCTTCCATTTTCTCAAAAGTCTCACTAATACTTGGAATAACATTTATGCCTTCAACTAAAATTTTCGAATCTCTAGATGCTCGTAGCGCAGTATGAAGAGCAGGTTTTTGTTCACTCCAGTTCACTGGGTTCCCAGCCATCATGTCTAATAAGAATTGATTAACTTTGCTTGCCTCTGCAAGGTCTGCAAGGAGATCAATTGTGGTCGAATCGATTAGCTGTTTTGAAATATCGATCCAAAGGTCCCCAAATGTTGTGGAAAAATGACTCCCTCTATCCGGATCATTATTAAAAAGTTCGATAAGAGACTTTTCAGAAAGTCTCTTGCGATGCTCTTCGAGACTAGACAAAATTTGATTTTTGTTACGAGAAGGATCCATATAGATATTCTCACTGGTTTATCAGTCCAAAACTATTAAAAAATAAACTTTTAAAAAATAACAATAATTTTTTTAGTTTTTGGCCCTTTGTTCAGGAAGCATTTGAACAATCGAGGCAATAGTGCCATAAGCAGCCTCATCTAAACCTTTGTCTGTTTCTTTCATTAGATTCGCCATAACTTTTAGCGCCCATTCCATTAAAGTTTGTGATCGCATTCCGACTCTTGTTAGCTCTCTAATTAAAATTGGGTTACCGATGATTTTTGCAAATAATCTTGCCACTTTAAAATATAAGCCATATTCCTCATCAAGTAAGTCGGGATAACGCTCGAGAACAGAGTTGTCTTTTTGAGTGTTAGCCTCCGCGAAAAGTGAAGCGGCTAATCTACCTGTTTCATATGCGTAGTCGATGCCTTCACCATTGAAGGGATTGACTGACCCAGCGGCATCACCAACTAACAACCAGTTATGGCCTGCTTTTGGCCCAACTGATCCAGCCATTGGTAAACGTCCACCCGTGGGCGGCTCGATTGGTTCAAGGTGGTTTATCTGCCAGTAGTCAGGGAGCGTTAATGCAAATTCATTAAACAGATGTGTCGTGTTTATTTCTTTGTAATCCCTGAAAGTAGAAAGAAGACCTATGCCAACGTTTATGGTTCCATTTCCGACTGGAAATATCCAACCATAACCAGGCATTGAGTTTCCATTTCTATCTTTGACATCCAGGGCAGATTCAATCCATGGTTCTTTGTCTAAAGGGCTTTCAAAATAACCTCTTATAGCCATCCCCATCGGGTAGCTTTTATCTCTGTTGCTGCCTAAAGACCTGCTAAAGCGAGAGTTTGCTCCATCAGCTACGGCAATAAATTTTGCCTTAAATTTAATTTTTTCACCGCTTGAGTGGTCTAATACTAAAGCACCTTCAATCCCTATACCGTTTCCTTCTAGAGGATCGATTGCTTCCATTCCTTCAAAGAAGTCAGCTCCTGCTTTGACAGCATTTTCAACCACCATCGTGTCTAGATCGCATCTTCTTACTACATACCCATGGGACGGAAAGATGGGGTGATCTGGCCACTTCATTTCAATGCTTTTGTCATGAGCTATAGCTCTGAGACCATCGTATTTGTGGTAGACCTTAAGCTCTTGCTCTAAATTCATTTCAGATAATTGATGGACAGCTCTGGGCGTAAGGCCGTCACCACAGGTTTTTTGTCGAGGAAACACTTTTTTCTCGATTATTGCAGTTTTAAGGCCAGCAGTAGCTGCCCAATACGCGGTAGCCGCGCCTGCTGGGCCTCCCCCAATAACTAATAGGTCATACGATTTTTCTGACATTTATCCACGTTTCAGTAAGAGAAAATTAAATTGCGAATTGTAGGCAACTTATGAATGAGTGCTTTCAATAATTTCACTTATTTCAGATGCCGTAACAGTTTCCGCATCAAAATACATATCAAGATCCATTTCACCGGCTTCGATTATGTGGTCTAATTCCGCTGCGTAAATAGTAGCTTCCTCTGAATTTCCAAAAACAGCTCGTTCGTGCAAAACGACACTCATGAGTTCTTCTGCATCTAGAACGTCGGCAAAAGCCGGCATACCTCCAGCCACCACCCGTCCTCTTTCAGGAGAGCCATAAGCATTGCCTACTCCGAAACCATCAGAACCTTTAGCAATCCATTCGACCATGTCTGCCATGTAAGGGAAAGTGATCAAAACCTCACCGTCGGCCAATTTGTATCCTGCACCACCACCACCGTTAGCCCCATGGCACGAAGAGCAACGTTGCGCATATATTTCTGCACCGTGTTGGAGCACTCCAGTAGCTTCAACAGCCGGACGTTCGAGCGTTCCCACATAAATAACTGCCCAAATCGGAAGACAAAGTAAAGCTGATGCCGCCCACCAGGGAATCTTGTTTCTATTTTTTGCTGCATTTACATAGGGTGCATCTTCCACAACAACTTTAGCTTCTTCTATTTTTTCAGTTGAGTTTTCAACTGGTGTGTCGATTGCAGCTGCGGGGGTAGCACTTTGTGCGTCGTCTACCTCTGACGAAGCATCAGCCGAAGGTGCTTCGCCCGTCAATCTTTCACGCGCACTTTGGGATCGTTTTAAAAGATGCTCTGGTATTTCGACCAATTTTTTCTCCGGATTTACTGCTAGGTATTTAAGTTTAAAAGTTTTTAACCGATGACGGCAGGATAGCCGTGACGAAGGTCGACATGACGTTGATATTCATTTTATTTTTCTAGTTTTGATTTTAAGTTCAAAGTATTTTTCTATTTTTTTAAGCTATAAAAACTTNGACAGGTTTCGCGGAAAGTGTCTCGGTGAGTGNGCTCGAGAGTCAGCCAACCTGTAAGATGGTTATAGGACTTTGTGCAATTTTTCACAAAGTTTTTGAAATTAGAAAACCCAGTAAAAGACTTGAGAGAGGAAAAGTTCGAATGGTCGCACTCGCCGTGTCGATAATCGTAACGGTGATCCTCGTATGGGGCTTCTACGCATACTTAAAACGTTGTCCAATCGACAAAGAATTTACTTGGGGCGAAGCAATGCTTTTTGCCACCTATGTATTTTTTGTCTTATTTTGGGTCTATGGAGTAGTTCCGCATCAATGGCTTACTTGGGCTGACAGTGAGTTAAATTGGCGCCCTGATCGTTTTATTGTTGGTCCTAAACTTCCGTGGACAGGTGAACAAGGAATAGTCGAATGGGTTCTACCTTTCACGATGACCTATCTAGTAATACGTGATGTGATTGCAGTTTTAATTTATGGAATTGCTTTGGCAGGCAACGTTGTTTGTTGGCGACACTGGCAGAATCGTGGAGTTGAAAAAGAAATAGTAGAAGACACATCTGAGTATGGACGACCACTTATAAAAGAGGGGGTAGGAATATGAGCGTTACTGATGCCAATCCACCTCACCCGACTTTTGTTGATGACTATGTTCTCCATCAGGTTGATAACGAATGGCTTGAAGCAGCTGTTAAACCAAAACAATTTATTCATATCGATCAATCCGAGTGCATCATGTGTGAAGGTTGTGTCGATATTTGCCCTTGGAAGTGNATTCACATGGTCAGTACTGATGCAATAGCTGATTCGGTAGGGACCGAAATCCCTGGAAGGGATCCAAGTGACAAAGTAATTTTTACAATTGATGACGATGTGTGCACACGTTGCGCACTTTGTGTAGACAGATGTCCAACAGGTGTGATTATTTTGGGAAAATTGACAGATGCTCCTCCAGAAGGTGATGGAAATCAGAGGACGACAAGCCATGGTTATGGTTATGGAATGCGTTTGGCATGATTAAAAGTAAAACTAAGAAATTATTAGAAGGAGCGAATAATGGCTGAGACAAACGGTGATAAAGCCACCGGTCAGGCATTAAAAGAGAGACTAGGGCAGACAGGGGGAAAGGTCCAAGACTCGCAAACATGGGCCGCTATTTTTAGACCCGGCTCTATTTTCAGGAAGGGTTATACAGACAGCCCAAGAAATCGTTCATATGTAATTATGAACAGTGTTCTTTATCATCTTCATCCAGTAAAGGTAAAACGTCACGCAGTAAAGGTCAGTTANACACTTTGTCTAGGTGGATTAAGTTTTTTCTTGTTTATTTTCCTGACAGTTACAGGAATTTTCCTGATGTTTTTCTACCGTCCTACTGCCGCCCAAGCCTGGGATGACATCCAGACTCTGCAAACAGCGGTTGGTTTCGGACTCTTAGTTAGAAACATGCATCGTTGGGGCGCCCACTTAATGGTTTTGACAGTTTTCTTGCATATGGCTCGTGTTTTCTATCATGGTGCATACAAACCACCAAGGGAATTCAACTGGGTTATTGGTGTTATTTTGTTGACACTTACATTGCTGTTGTCTTTCACAGGGTATTTGTTGCCTTGGGACCAATTAGCTCTTTGGGCAGTGACAGTTGGAACTAACATGATGGGCTATACACCTGTTTTTGGGGAGCAGGTAAGATTTGTTCTTCTAGGTGGTGTGGAGATTGGTACTGACACTCTCTTACGTTGGTATACGCTTCATGTGTTGATGTTGCCCTTTGTCTTAGTGATATTTCTTGCTATTCATTTTTGGCGTGTCCGAAAAGATGGCGGAATTTCAGGACCCCTTTAGGTCGAGGATAAGAAATGGTTGAGATCCCAGAGCATTTAAGAAAACGAGCTGAAGAAGCCCGAGCAAAAGCGGAAGCAGCAAAAGGTGGCTCCGCNGCCGAAGCATCTAAAGAAACGGANGTTGTTGCCGATACGCCAGCAGACTCTTCAAGTTCGGCTAAATCAGGTGATGAAAAAATTCCTGCTCATCTGCTTGATCGAGGTGTGCCAGCTTCTAAGCAACCTCCAACTAGTGATCCATCAATTTCCCCGCCAGAATCTCCCGGCCAAACTGGCCCGCAACCTGGAGAAGGTCCCGATGGACATAATCAGAGACTTCTAACAGTTGTTAAAGCAGGTTCAATCCAAGATGTAAAAACTACTCCTACTGACAAGGTTCACGTCTGGCCGCACCTTTTAATCGCAGAGTTTTTATCAGCTTTAGCTATTACTCTTTTCACGACTCTGTTTTCTATTGTTGTAAACGCGCCACTTCTAGAATTAGCCGATTTTAATAGAACACCAAATCCATCTAAGGCACCTTGGTATTTTCTAGGACTCCAAGAGCTGTTGACCATGTTTCACCCAATGGTGGCTGGGGTAACGATTCCGGGAATCGGTATTTTCTTATTAATAATGGCACCATTCATTGATAAGAATCCTTCTAACAAGCCAGAACACCGTAAGTTTGCGATTTCATTGATGACAGTCCATCTAATGTTTTGGGCTGTATTGGTGATGATTGGTTCGTTTTTCCGTGGCCCCGGCTTTAACTTTGTCTTCCCTTGGGAAGGCGGATTGTTCTTTGAGTTGTGATGCAAATGTTACTTATTAGATCATTTTTTAAAGAAAGTTACGGTACTTGATATGGCTACAATCATTGCTGCCATCATTCTCGTTGTTTTAGCTGCATTAGTGCTTTTGGGTGCTTCCCGCAGAAGAGATCATCGTGCTGTCGGTTTGTCTAGAGAAGCGCGTCTTCGAGATAAGAAAAATCCATCTTTGGGTGTAGAAGATGTGGGTTTAACAGGACGTGAATTTGAATTGGCAGCTTTGGAAGCCCAGAGTGATGAAGAAGTAGAAATCGTAGAGACAGTACCTCCAGAACCATTTGTTACTCCCGATCCCATGGCTTTAGGTGTTTCACGTAGACAGTTTTTTAATCGTGGAATAGTAGGGATGATGGGTCTTTCAGTAGCAGGTTTTGGAGGAGCTTCTTTAGCTTTTCTATGGCCTCAAGGAGTAAGTGGTTTTGGTTCNAAAATTAAAGTTGGGAATATCCCTGAAATACTCGCAGAAATTAAAGCTAACAATGGTTTCTTATATAAACCTGAAGGACGAATGTGGTTAACCGCTTATCCGAATGGTGCAGTTGAGAAAGCAAGAAACACTTACTCTTCGAGTGAAATATCCGGAATGGCCGCTGGAGTTGATCAAGGTTTTGAAGCAGGTGTAGTCGCTCTTTATCAAAAATGCCCTCANTTGGGTTGCAGGGTCCCAAATTGTGTTTCATCACAATGGTTTGAGTGCCCATGTCATGGNTCACAGTACAACCAGGTAGGTGAAAAACGTGGTGGACCTGCTCCTNGCGGGATGGACCGCTTTGCCGTAACAGTAAACGATGGTGTTCTCACGGTTAATACAGGTGCAATTATTCAAGGACCACCAATTGGTGTAAATACNACAGGTCAAGAAGCTGAAGGCCCGAACTGTATCGGGCAGAGCGATCATTAATGGAGAGATGAGAAGTTTGTGAATCCAATAATTATTATCGCNAACACACAAAGAACCATTGGTTTAATTCTTGCTCTTGTNATAGCAATCGGAATGGTTGTTTATCTACTTTTTAATTTTCGAATAGGTAAAAAAGAGGTTGGATCTGAAATTGATTTAGCTGCTAACCGCGTTCCTTACGCTGACGATGATGAACTGGAAACCCGAATTTTAGATAAGGCACTTGGATGGTCTTTTGTTTTAATTGCAGCAACTGCTTTGGTTCTGCCGCTTTATTGGCTTATGGAACCAGCACGTCAAGAAAATGCCGCAAGGGGATGGGTCGGGCGTTTTGAAAGTCGAGGTGCTAATAGTTACGAGGAAGCCTGCTCAGGGTGTCACGGGCCAAATGGTGTCGGCGGTGTCGCCTCATTTACCTTGTCTGATGCCGATGGTCAGTTTGTTGCTCAAGTTCAATGGAAAGCACCAGCATTAACGAGTGTATTATCCAGATTCGATGAATCTGAAGTTACTCACATTTTAAATTACGGCAGACCCGGATCGCCCATGCCAGCTTGGGGCTTACCGGGCGGAGGGCCAATGACCGAGCAGCAGATACATCAGTTAGTTGTTTATTTGAGATCGATACAACTTGACCCAGAAGAAACGAAGAAACAGGTTGAAAGTGGAATTAGAGCTGGCGCTAGACAAATCATTGTAGACAGCAATCCAAATCTTTTAGAAACTGAAGAAATCGAAACTGCCATAGATGAATGGTTGGCAGATGCCTCGTCACCTTTAAGCGAAAACTATTTAACTTATGGAGAATTGATTTTTAATAATCAAGCAGGTCAAGGTGCACATGGATGTGCTCGGTGTCATACGCCAGGGTTTTCGTATGGAGCTACTAGTTCCGGGAATGTAGATGGGTTGATTGAAGAATGGCCAAAGCTTGTTGAGTCTGGAATTTTAAATGGTTACAGACCGGGAGCAGGTCATGTCGGACCCAGTTTGAGTGGAGTGGAAACCCATTTTTCTACAGCTGAACGACAGTCTAATTTCATTCATACAGGATCCGAACTCGGTGTTGGTTATGGAAACGCAAGGATGGGTTCAGGCGGGATGCCTGGTTTTGGTGGAAGAACTGATGACTTAAATGTGGTTGGAACAGTTACGCGAAGCAGAGTGCTGACTCCTGAACAAATTGATGCAGTTGTTGCTTATGAAAGGAGCATGTAGTGGTTGATCTCCTTACAACATTAGGCGGCATTTCTTGGGATCTTGAAGTACGAGGGATACTCGTTGTAGCTGTAGGTACAGTCGTGCTAATTGGTTCTGTTTGGTTGATAATGGCAACTAATTCGGGAGCACGACTCAGCACTTTATTAACCCTTGCAGGGTTAATGGGGTTTATGGTGATCCTTGGAATCAGTTGGTGGCTTTACGGTTCGGGATGGAAGGGAGCAGATCCGAGTTGGCGAACAATTGACATTAATGTAGGTGACTTAGGTTCAAGCGCTTTGATGGAAGCGCGTGATTTGCCTGATCAAGAAGACCTTTTATCGGCTTATGAAATGGTTGTGCGGTCTGGAGATGAGATCGCAAACTTGGAATTTAATAAACTGCCAACAGAGTCTGATTACCCAGAATTGAGTTTAGAAGATTTAGCCGCATTGCAGGCCGATAAGCAATTAAGAAATGAAACAATAACTCATTCAGAATTAGCCGCAGTATCACCTAATTTGATTAAAAATTACGGGCTCGATGATTTGAATGGGTGGCGTCTTTTATCAACAGCAGAATCAGGCGACGCACAAGCACAAGCAATTGCTGATGTTTTGGTTCAGACTGAGCTTGGGTTTGTAAGCACTTCTGATTTCAAAATCCTTGATGCCTTCACTTATGGAGGTAAGCCGGAACTTAATGATAATCCAAATAGGTGGGACCGAATAAGTCTTTGGGTAACCAATACGGCGCGAATAACACACCCAACCAGATACGCGGTCGTGCAGTTGCAAAGAGTTGTAGAGCAGCCTTCGATTCCTGGCATGGCACCTCCGCGACCAGTTATTGACCAAGAGGAACCTGTTGTNTCAACAATAATGGTTCGTGATCTTGGAACAAGGCGACTACGACCAGCNTTAGTTACTATTGGATCACTGATAATTTTTTTAGCCCTCTGTTACTGGCTTCACGTAAGAGACAAAGAACTAATGGCTAAAAGACAAGAATTCGCGTCAACAACCGAGTAAAACGATGAAGATAACCCAGCCTGTCTTCTCAAATTATCGGAGGTGTTAATTTGACTAGTCAATACCTCCCAGTCATAGCTTTACTTGTTCTCGCAGTCTTATTTGCTGCTATTAGTTTTGTAGTTTCTCGATTATTGGCTCCACGTAGTCCAAATGATCGAAAACAAGCTCCTTATGAATGTGGAATTATTCCTGCAGAAGAAGATCCAAANGAGCGATTCCCAGTTCGTTTCTATTTAGTGGCAATGATTTTTATAGTTTTTGATATAGAAATCATTTTTTTCTATCCTTGGGCGTTGTCTCACAGATCTTTGGGGCTTTTTGGTTTAGTCGCAGTTGTCATTTTTGCCTTAGCAGTATTTGAATCGTTTATTTACTTGATAGGAAAAGGGGCACTTGAATGGGGCCCAAATAAACAAATNAAACCAAAAGATTCTGTTGTTTCNTTGACAAGAAATACCTCTAATACAATTCGTCGTGTTGGGGTTCGTAAAGTNGGTCAAGAAGGTCGTGACTTGACTAATCAAAGTTTTGAAAATCAAGAGGTGAGTAGCTAATGGCACGAGTACCTCTGATTGGGGACCTTGCGAAAGTCAATGGAGAAGGCCTAGAAGGATTAGAGCACAACTTCATTACTGCGAGAATCGAAAACCTTGTTAAGTGGTCTCGCGCGCGTAGTTGTTGGCCGGCGACTTTTGGNTTGGCATGTTGTGCGATTGAAATGATGGCCACCGGAGCTGCACACTATGACTTAGCTAGATACGGAATGGAAGTTTTTCGCGCTTCTCCTAGACAAGCAGATCTAATGATTGTGGCAGGACGTGTTTCCCAAAAAATGGCCCCGATACTTCGCCAAATTTATGATCAAATGATGGAACCCAAATGGGTTATATCTATGGGGGTATGCGCTTCATCCGGAGGGATGTTTAATAATTATGCAATTGTTCAAGGGGTTGACCAAGTAGTTCCAGTCGACGTCTATGCACCCGGGTGTCCACCTGGTCCAGAGACTCTTATGCACGCGATTTTGACTTTGCACGAAAAAATACAGTCTGGTGAATTAACACGCAGACGTGAAGAAAATTCCGGTGGGGCGGCGATACAACTTTCTGAGCCCCCATTTGAAATTAGTCAGCCTGTTGAATTGGAGTCTCGGTGAATGTTCCAACTGTCGAGATATTCGGTCAACGGGTTTTACACCCATCAGTTGAAGAGCTCATCGATTTAGTCACAGCGCTAAAGCAAGAAGGCTTCAATATGGTCATTGATTTGACCGCTGTAGATTATGTCTCTTTTCCAACTCGCACAGACCTACCGGAAAGTGTGAACCCGGAACGTTTTGAAGTTGTNATATTAATGATCAATCATCAAACTCGGGAACGTTTNCGTCTCAGAGTCCAAGTCGAAGAAAAAAATCCTGTAGTCCCTTCTTTATTCGATCTGTATCCGGGAACAGAGGCAATGGAACGCGAAGTTTTTGACATGTTTGGTATTAACTTTTCTGATCATCCTGATCTAACCAGAATTCTTATGCCAGAAGATTGGGTAGGTCACCCTTTAAGAAAAGATTTTTCTGTTGGACAAATACCTGTTCAGTTCAAAGCTAGCAAGGTAAAGCGATGACATCTGAAGTTGTGGCGACCAATAGCCAGTCTTTATCTGGTACAAGTAACGATGGCAGGGTTCGCCTTCGAGAAGGTAGCGCAGTATTGAGAATAAGTGAGTCAGACGCCACTTCTAAAGCTGGAAATGAAATTACTGAGACTTCAGATCCATCAGAAGAAACACGAATGATTCTTAATATGGGACCTTCTCATCCTTCAACTCACGGAGTCCTCAGACTTATTTTGGAGTTAGAAGGTGAAACTGTTGAACGTTCAAAACCTGTAATTGGCTACTTGCATACTGGAATGGAAAAAACTGCTGAGACGCTTTCATATGCACAAGGTTCGACAAATGTGACAAGAATGGATTATGCCTCGCCACTTTTTACAGAACTTGCGTTTTCTCTTGCTGTAGAAAAACTTTTAGATATTGAAGTGCCTCCTAGAGCAACATGGATAAGAATGCTCATGTGCGAGCTGAACAGAATTAGTTCGCATTTACTGTTTCAAGCAACAAACGGTATGGATCTTGGTGCGGTCTCGATGATGATTTATGGATGGCGCGAACGGGAAGAAGTGCTCAGATTTTTCGAAAAAGTAACTGGCTTAAGAATGAATCATAACTACATCCGCCCAGGCGGAGTTGCAGTGGATTTACATGATGGCTGGCAAGCTGATTTGAGAAATCTTCTAGAAATAATTCCACCACGGCTTGATGAATATGATGATTTACTAACAGGTCAACCATTATTTCAGAAAAGACTTCAAGGCGTAGGTTCATTAAATACCTCTGAAGCACTTGCCCTATCAGCTACAGGTCCGATACTTAGATCAACTGGTTACGATTGGGATTTAAGAAAAGATGAACCATATCTGGCTTATGACCAAGTTGATTTTGATGTAATTGTAGGAACACACGGTGACTCTTTCGATCGTTTTGCTATTCGATTAAATGAAGTTCGCGAGTCCTTACGAATAGTCGAACAGATATTGGATCTAATACCGTCAGGTGATTATCGAATTCAAGACAAAAAGATCACACCACCTCCACGTGCTCGTATTGATGAGTCAATGGAAGCGTTAATTCATCATTTCAAAATATTTACTGAAGGTTTTCATGTCCCTCCCGGCGAAGTTTACACAGCGGTTGAATCACCAAGAGGAGAGTTGGGCTGTTATCTAGTTTCTGATGGAACTTCTAATCCCTACCGGATGCACATCAGAGGACCAAGTTTTGTAAATTTACAAACCCTGCCCCACTTAATGAGAGGCGGCCTGATTGCAGATGCAGTAGCTGTTATTTCTTCTATTGACCCGATTATGGGAGAAGTTGATCGATAGTGGCTTTTTTCACCGAAGAGAATGAAGAAATCGCGAAAGAAATTGTTAGTCGCTATCCAATAGCCAGATCTGCGCTCATACCTTTACTTCATTTAGCCCAAGAACAAGAGGGCTGGATTACAAAACCCGCAATGGAGCAGATTGCAGAACTTACTGATACAACATCAGTAGAAGTGTTAGGCACGGGGACTTTTTATGAAATGTTTAAGTTTCATCCAGTTGGAAAGTATTTAATAAAAGTTTGCACAAATATTTCTTGCCAATTATTGGGAGCAGATGAACTGTTTGAACATGTGAAAGCAGCCTTGGATATAGAAGAAGGCAGCACGACAGAAGATGGCCTTTTTACTTTCGAAGAAGCCGAATGCGTTGCCGCCTGCACGGAAGCTCCTTGTTTCACTGTGAATTATCGTTATTTCCATCGAGCGACGCCGGAACTTTTTGACGAGGTAATCGTAGATCTAAAAGCAGGTGAAAGTCCCTTGTCTAAAGGTTGCGCTGATGATCAAGGAGATATGCCTGAACATGGAACTTTAAGCCGGGTCCGTCAACAAATACCTAAGAAACTTTCTGCTGGGATTAAACATCCAGAGGAAATAAAAGGCCCTCCAAGCTGGATCGAAGAGGTTGTTTGATGGTTGAGTCATCTTTACAGACCGGTTATGTAAAACATGCACCTGGTTTCGTCGAAAATGAGGGCCCAAAGCTTATTACAAGCCGTTTTAAACATACAGATTCTTTTACACTTGATAAGTATTTGTCAACAGGTGGTTATGAAGGTTTAAAGTCATCACTTAATCGATCCCCTGATCAAGTTCATGATGAGGTTAGAGAAGCCAGTCTTCTTGGACGCGGAGGTGCTGGTTTCCCCGCAGGAATTAAGTGGGGATTCCCTCCCGAAGGGGTTTGGCCACGATATTTAGTGGTTAACGGAGATGAAAGTGAAATAGGGACATACAAAGACCGGCTTTTAATGGAAAGAGATCCGCACCAGCTAATAGAAGGAGTTTTGATTGCCTGCTATGCACTTGGCTTATCTCAGGCTTTTTTATATGTTCGGGGTGAAATGGCTTTGGCGCAAGAACGGATAGCTCTTGCACTCGATGAAGCGTATGAAGCCGGTTACATCGGAAAAAATATTTTAGATACTAATTTTTCTGTTGATGTAGTAATGCATTGGGGTGCAGGAGCATACATAGTTGGAGAAGAAACAGCTTTAATAGAAAGTCTTGAAGGAAAACGAGGAATGCCACGTTTAAAACCCCCTTATTTTCCAGCTGCAATTGGCTTATACGGTAAGCCGACGATTGTAAATAATGTTGAAACACTTTCTAATCTTCCCTGGATTCTGAATAACGGAGCCTCTGCTTATAAAGAATTTGGTTCAGAGTCATCACCTGGAACACGAATGTTTGCAATATCTGGTCATGTAAAACGACCGGGTGTCTATGAGGTTGAACATGGAGTTACCACCTTTAGAGAACTTTTTTATGGTGATAATTTTTGCAGAGGCATAAGAGATGACAACGAGTTAAAAATGTTTATACCTGGCGGAGGGTCAGCCCCATGGTTTTTTCAAGAACAACTAGATGTGCCACTAGAGGCTAGTGCGGTAGGAGCTGCAGGTTCAATGCTTGGTTCTGGGGCAATGGTTGTGATGGACGAAACAACTGATGCAGTTAAGGCTTGTTTAAGCGTTGTTAGATTTTTTGCCCGTGAATCTTGTGGAAAATGTTCTCCTTGCCGAGAAGGAACCACATGGGAAGAGAAAATTCTTCAAAGAATTTTAGATGGTGATGGAAGACCGTCAGATATAGATTTGCTTTTAGACATAGGTGACAACATAAGCCCAGGGCCTTATCCGGCTGCTGCATTTTCCGACGAAGGTCTTGAAGCGGTCCCGTTCCCTCCAAGTCAGACAACTATTTGTCCGTTAGGACCTTCATCTGTAGCTCCGATTGTTTCCGCCATACGAAGATTCCGAGATGAATTCGATTCTCTTATTACAAGACGTGATCCGATTCCTTTGTCATTAGATGTTGAAGAGGTGGTCACATGACAGACATAACATCTGCTGAAACCGCCGTTTCAATAACAGTTGATGGGCAAAAAGTAACAGCAAAACCTGGTGAATTGCTGATAGACGCTTGTGAGAGAAATGGAACTTATATTCCGAGATTCTGTCATCATTCTCGTATGCAACCTGTTGGTATGTGCCGGATGTGTTTGGTGGAAATAGACACAGGTCGAGGACCGGCTCTTCAACCNTCCTGCATGATTGAGTGCAGTAATGAGATGGTCGTAGATACTCAATCTGAAAAAACTATAAAAGCACAAGAAGGCGTACTTGAATTCCTATTAATAAATCATCCGCTTGATTGCCCTATTTGTGATAAAGGTGGTGAATGTCCCCTGCAAGATCAGACAATGGCCTTCGGTGCGGGAGAAAGTCGCTTTATTGAGGAAAAACGTACGTACAGAAAACCTATTCCAGTTAACGAGAATGTTTTTTTGGATCGCGAACGATGTGTTCTTTGTGATAGGTGTACACGTTTTGCAGATCAAGTCGCAGGAGATTCTTTAATACATTTCATTGATCGAGGTAACAAGACTCAAGTTAATACNTATCCAGATCANCCTTTTAGCTCTTATTTCAGCGGGAATACGGTGCAAATATGTCCNGTGGGTGCGTTAACAGCAGCTCCTTTCAGATTTAAAGCAAGGCCATGGGATTTAACTGAAGTTGAATCGACTAGTACTTTTGACAGTGCCGGAAACAGAATTTCCGTTCAAGAATCGAGAGACAGAGTGTTGCGTTTTACCGGTGTTGATTCCGATTCTGTTAACTGGGGTTGGTTAACTGATAAAGAAAGATTTATTTTCGAAGCATACTCAAATGAAAACAGACTTTCTGAACCACTGACGGCTAATGAGGTTGTAGACGGTAATCAAAAGCACACTGCAGCAATTTCATGGGCTGAAGCTTATGAAAAATTTGCAAAAGCCATAAATGAAACTACGCCAGAACGAATAGCTGTTATTGGTGGATCCCGTCTAACAAATGAAGCCCAGTATATTTGGAGCAAAATTACAAAAGGAATAATTGGTACCGATAACGTTGACGCTCAACTAGATGATGGATTTTCACCGGAAGTGCTTCTTAGTTTAAATCCATCGACAATAGATAAAACTTGCAAACCTGGTGGAGTGATAATTCTTCTCGGTGCTGACCCGAAAGAGGAACTAGGGACTCTTTATTTAAGGTTAAGACACGCAATACTTCAAGACGAATGCAAACTTATTGAACTAACTCCAACAAAAACAGGTCTTTCAGAATTAGCTACTCACTCGATAAGAGTGCCACCCGGAAAAACTCTTGAGGCAGTAAACGCATTATCTGGTGAGCCTTCTGAACTTGAAGACGACATTCTTAAAGAGTTGACAAGAGTTGACAAAATAATTAAGAACAACGATTCGGTTTCAGTTCTATTAGGACGCACCTCATTAGCAGAGACTTCTTCAATTGTTGAAGAAGGAGCTATCAAACTTCAAGAATATCTACCAAAAGCTTCTTTCTTGCCATTGTTGAGGAGAGGCAATATCAACGGTGCAATAGACATGGGGCTTTCTCCTGGCCTGCTACCAGGAAGATGCTATCTAGAAGAAGGTTCAGACGCATTACAAAACTGTTGGCCAANACGCCCNGACCATAAAGGTTTTAAAACTAAAGAAATGCTTGAAGCCGCTACTAATGGACAAATAGATGTTCTGCTTCTTTTGGCTGCTGACCCGATTATGGACTTTCCTGATTCTCAACTTGTCCAAGAAGCTTTNGACAGAATTGAGACAGTAATAGCAGTTGACATTTTTGCAACAGACAGTGTNGTTNATGCTGATATTGTTTTGCCAGCTGCTACTGCTACAGAAATAGACGGTTCATTTACTAATCTTGAAGGTCGAATAAGCCCGATCAGAAAAAGTGTTACTCCTCCTGGAACAGCTCGACCAGATTGGATGATTGCTTTAGACCTGGTTCAATACCTTGCTCCCAACTCTGGTCCATCTACATTTAAAGAATTGTGTGAAGAGATTTCTTTAGTTTCAGGGGTGCATAAAGATTTTGACCTTTCAAAAGTAGAAAAAATAGATCAAGAAGGGGTTGTTTTGAATAGAGGCTTAAACAAAGCACACACCTCCCCAGTAAAAATTCCAAAACAAAAACCCAACTCGTTTCGACTAGTCGTGACAAGAAGNATGTACGACAAGGGAGTTCTTTCAGCTCACAGTACAGCTCTTAAAGGGCTCGCACCCGGAAGCCGGATAAAAGCTAGTCCAGAAGATATGGAAAAACTTGGAATAACGCCTGATTCAACAGTTCGTTTAATCGGTTCGAAAGGTGAAATTCGAACCAGACTTATTCCTGACCCAGAAGTGACTCGCGGAACCATTCACGCTCTTTGGAATCAGGAAGGTCCAGATATTCGAAAATTGATTGATTCATCATTGCCTGTAAATGATTTGAAGATTGAGAAAACATGATGATAATTGCTTCTGATCCACTACTCAGNTCAGATATTGGTTTCTCGGTAGTGGCTGTCATGTTATTAAAAGTTGTCATTGCTTTCGCTTTGTTAATGATTTCGGTGATGCTTGTGATTTGGTTTGAAAGAAAAATCGTTGCAGACATGCATAACCGTGTGGGACCTTCTTTAGCAGGNCCTTGGGGGATACTTCAGACTTTGGCAGATGGAATAAAACTTTTTTTCAAAGAAGATTTATTACCTGACCGCGCAGATCGTGTTGTTTTCCGTTTAGCCCCTTATCTTTCACTGGTACCTGCCTTTTTATCTTTTGCGATTGTCCCAATCGGTGGTGACTTTACAAACGGTGGGGATGGGACAGTCTCCATTTTCGGACACAAAACACTCCTACAAGTAGCCGACCCACCTGTAGGNATCCTTCTTTTTTTAGCTCTTTCTTCCATTGCTGTTTACGGCGTGATGCTTGCTGGTTGGTCGTCGGGGTCAAAGTATCCTTTATTAGGTTCAGTAAGAGCTTCAGCTCAAATGATTAGCTACGAAGCGGCTTTAGGTCTCTCCATGGCAACAGTTTTTTTATCTTCTGGGACTCTCTCAACAAGTGGCATAGTTTCAGGTCAAGCAACTTGGAATTGGAATTTGGTGTCAACAGGTGTGATTCCTTTTGTGATTTTTGTTATCGCAGGAACTGCGGAACTTAATAGGCCGCCTTTCGATTTAGTTGAAGCAGAACAAGAGCTTGTCGGCGGCTTTCACACAGAGTACAGCTCTATACGCTTTGCTCTATTCTTTCTAGCAGAGTTCATGAACATGATTACTATGTCTGCAATTGCGGTAACTCTTTTCCTCGGCGGTCCAAACGGTCCAATTTTGATAAAACAAGTCGCGTGGGTATGGCCGATTCTTTGGTTCTTCTTAAAAGTGATGGCATTCTTATTTACTTTTGTCTGGCTTCGCGCCACCCTTCCAAGATTGCGTTATGACCAACTCATGGATCTAGGTTGGAAACTGCTTATCCCAGCTTCCTTGGGGTGGTTTCTTTTGATAGCGGCATTAAACATAGGCGAAGATAGAGGTTGGTCAACTTTTCTCATAGTTCCGATAGGTTTAATCGCCTTATCGTTGGCTGCTCTTTTATTAAATGGAGCTATCAAAAAAGCTAAAGACTCCAGTCTCCACGCCGCTGATCTTTCCGAGATATCTAAAGGTGTAGATTAATGAGTTATCTAAAAGGGTTCTTAGTAACATTTCGCCAAATATTTCAAAAACGCGTTACAACTCCTTACCCATCAGAGAAGCGAGCGAAACCAGAAAGGCTTCATGGACGACATGTACTCGGCCGGTATGAAGATGGCATGGAAAAGTGCATAGGTTGTGAACTATGTGCTGGTGTCTGTCCCGCAAATTGCATCTACGTAAGAGGGGCGGACAACCCGATCGATAATCCTGTTTCTCCAGGAGAGCGTTACGGTTTCGTTTATGAGATCAACTATTTACGTTGCATTCACTGCGATCTTTGTGTTGAAGCTTGCCCAACAGGAGCTATTACAGAAAGCAAAATGTTTGAGTTCTCATTTACAAATCGAAATGATGCTATTTACACAAGAGAAGAACTTTTAGTCGATTCAGAATCTGGAAAACCTAAACAGTTGCCATGGGAAGATTGGCGTGAAGGCGAAGACCTAAATACTTCTGGATGGTTACGGGCAACTTCTCCAAATGGAGATGCTTCTTATGAAGGTCAAATCGCTTGGTCGGGTGATCTGGGTTATGGAATTCGTAAAGCTGAGATAGGTCAAAGCGGTACTGAAACTCCAGAAGAGGAACAGTAATGGAAACGGTTGTCTTTTTAATAAGTGCAGCTGTTATTTTAAGTGGCGCATTGGGAGTAATCTTTTCTAAGAACCCTGTTCATTCAGCTTTATTTATGGTTCAAACGTTATTTGGGGTAGCTGTCTTGTTTGTCCTTTTAGAAGCGACGTTTCTTGCAGCAATACAAGTAATTGTTTATGCCGGAGCAATAGTAATACTTTTTGTTTTTGTAATTACTTTGCTAGGAGTTGATAGGGCAGAAGATCTAAAAGTCGAACCAATTTCTGGTCAAAGACCGTTAGCTGTTGTTTTGGGAGCTTCAATTTTTGGAATTATTTTGACAGTTTTGATAGTTGCTGTTGGAGGTCCGACAGGGGAACAAGTAGCGAATACTCCCATTGGGGATGCAACCGATAATACAAAAATTTTAGGGGAAGCATTATTTTCTACACACGTCTTTTCTGTGGAGCTAACTGCTCTCTTGTTAACAGTTGCCGTCGTGGGAGCAGTTGTTCTTTCGACCCGTCCGACAAAACCGCTTATATCAACTTTAGATAAGCAGCAAAATGACAATTTAGAAGATGAGTTAGAAGAAAAAGGTGAAGAATGAGCATCACGACCACCTGGTATTTGCTTCTAGCGGCAATTCTTTTTTCAATTGGCACTACAGGTCTTTTAGTAAGACGTAATCCTTTGATCATGTTTATGTGCATTGAATTAATGTTAAATGCAGTCAATATTACATTTGTAAGTATTGGTTCTCATCTAAATGACTTGGGGGGTCAACTAGCCGTATTTTTCGTTTTAGTCGTTGCGGCAGCGGAAGTAGTTATAGGTTTGGCACTAGTAGTTGCGATTATGCGAAGACGTTCTAGGACTAATGCTGACGATCTAAAGATTTTAGGCGGATAAAAATGTTGGATCTGGTTTGGCTTATTCCTGCTTTCCCTCTCGTGGGTTTTTTGACTCTTATTTGTTTAGGGAAATCAGTAAGAGAACCGATTGCAGGATGGTTAGCGACGACCGCTATGGCAGGTTCTTTTTTATCGGTCTTGCTTGTTTTCATTGGAATGCTTTTAGAAAAAAATGAAAATAGACAATCAGTTTTTACTCTTTTTGATTGGATACCAGTCGGAGATTTTAAAGTTGATATAGGTTTTCTAGCTGACCCCTTATCAATTACTATGTGCTTATTTATTACTGGGGTCGGTACTTTAATTCATCTTTATTCAATTGGGTACATGCATGGTGATTCGGATTTCAATCGTTTTTTCACATATTTGAATTTGTTTGCGTTCTCAATGCTGATACTTGTATTAGGCGACAATCTTCTGCTTACTTTTCTTGGTTGGGAAGGTGTTGGAGCTTGTTCCTATCTCTTAATTTCTTTTTGGTTCAGGGATCCAGCAAATGCAACTGCCGGAAAGAAAGCATTTATAACGAATCGGGTTGGCGACTGGGGTTTTATGGTTGCAATGTTTCTGATTTTTTTCAATTTCGGTTCCCTTCAATATCTAGAAATATTTGAAATTTTAGAATCTAATCAAATAGCTAAAACCACTACTACATTTATAGTTTTGATGCTTTTTGTTGGAGCTATGGGGAAATCGGCACAATTTCCCCTGTACCTATGGTTGCCGGATGCAATGGCTGGTCCAACTCCGGTTTCAGCATTAATCCACGCTGCGACCATGGTTACTTCAGGTGTTTACCTATTAATTAGAGTTAATCCAATCATGGCAGAAGCTTCTACATGGTCAACTGGGTTGATTGCATGGATTGGAGTCGGAACAGCTTTATTTGCGGCCTCAATAGCTGTTGCACAAACAGATATAAAAAAAGTGCTTGCATATTCGACTGTAAGCCAATTGGGCTACATGGTTTTAGCAGTTGGATGTGGCGCTTATACAGCAGCCATTTTCCATATGATTACACATGCTTTTTTCAAGGCTCTACTTTTTCTTGGCGCAGGATCAGTAATCCATGGAATGGGTGGTGAGCAAGACCTTCGTCGCTATGGAGGTCTCCGTTCTTTAATGCCAATTACCGCGGGAACTTTTATTATTGGTTGGTTAGCAATTGCCGGTGTTCCACCGTTCTCAGGTTTTTGGTCAAAAGATGAAATTCTTGCTTTTGCGTGGGATAAGAGTCCACTACTTTGGTTTGTGGGGATAGTGACTGCACTTTTGACAGCTTTTTATATGACTCGTCAAGTTATTCTTACATTTTTCGGTGAGCCCCGATATTTAGCTGATGCTGATGCTGATGCTGATGCTGATGCTGATGCTGATGCTGATGCTGNGTCTGATGCTGATGCTGTCGGAGCTATTAAACCGCATGAGTCGCCATGGACAATGACTTTACCACTTGTAGCTTTGGCGGTTCTTTCAGTGGTCGGCGGTTTAATTCAATTACCATTTTCATCTTCAACTAAACGGTTAGAGCATTGGTTAGAGCCATCAACATTTCATAATGAGACACATTTACACCTTTCAGGCTCAACTTTATGGGTATTGGCACTACTAGCTTTAGTGACCGTAGTATTAGGAGTTGGTATAGGACTGTCTACGTATCTTAAAGAAAAAATCGATAGACAAATTTTTGAAAAACCAATCTTGAGCAATGCTTGGAATTTTGATTCCGCAGTTTCAAAATTCATGGGCGGGCCCGGATCTAAAGTATTTACCGCCGTAGCAAAATTTGACAAAGAAGTAATAGATGGTGCTGTTGATGGCACAGGTCAAATTGTCAAAAAGACTGCCTCGATACTCCGACGTTCGCAGAATGGTTTAGTTAGAACCTATGCATTGGGTGTAGGAATTGGAGCTGTTGGCTTANTAATTTGGTTCTTNACGAGGNCAACACTATGAGTGTCGTAATCGCAGCCTCCTCTACAGCAACTTTTCCAGTTCTTCCGTCTTTGCTAATTGTGCCGGCTTTTGGTGCTTTAGTTGTAGCTTTTTTGCCCCGCGCTAGAAAAGATTTAACAAAATTAGTTGCACTAATCTTTTCTACAATTACATGCGCTTTATCGCTTTGGTTACTTAGTGATTTCGAATATGAAAAGCATTCAGATACGTTCCAATTCCTTTCTCGACAATCTTGGATTAGTGATTTTGGAATTTCTTGGTCATTTGGAGCAGATGGAATTTCATTATTTTTGATAGTTTTGACCGGCCTTTTATTCCCAATTGCTTTCCTTGCAGTAGACCCTGAACATAATAATCGTTCCTACTTTGCATGGATGCTTCTATTAGAAGCTGGAGTAATGGGAGTTTTCTGTTCGTTAGACCTAATCGTGTTTTTCCTGTGCTTTGAAGTTGTTCTTGTCCCGATGTATTTCTTGATTAGCCGTTGGGGTCACGGTAATCGCTCTTACGCAGCAACAAAATTTTTCTTGTTTACTATGGCTGGCTCTGCGCTAATGCTAGTTGGAATCATTTCAGTCGCATTTTTACATGCGGACAGTACTGGAGGCTCAATTACATTTGATCTAGTTGAAATTGCTGAATCGCAAAGTATCACCCGAGGAACAGCACGCTGGATATTCTTAACTTTCGCTCTTGCCTTTGCAGTCAAGATTCCTATTTTCCCATTACACACATGGTTGCCAGATGCCCATACTGAAGCGCCCACAGCGGGTTCAGTAATTCTTGCTGGCGTTCTTTTAAAGCTCGGGACTTACGGGTTAATAAGGTTCGGTTTGTATTTATTCCCAGAAGCTTCACACTTTTTTGCACCAGTTTTTCTGACTCTAGGAGTAGTCGGAATTATCTATGGAGCAGTTGTGGCCGCCATGCAGAAAGATTTGAAGAGACTAGTTGCTTATTCATCAATTGCTCATCTTGGATTCATTGTTTTAGGAACGTTTGCTTTAAATACTGAAGCTATTGTTGGCAGTGTTCTTCAAATGGTAAATCATGGTATTTCAACCGGTGCGTTATTCTTATTAGTTGGAATGATTTATGAACGCCGACACACAAGGCAAATAGATGAGCTTGGAGGCCTACAACATTCAGCGCCACTTATGGCAGGTTTCTTTACCGTGGTAATGCTTTCTTCAATAGGGTTACCTGGTCTTAATGGTTTCGTAGGAGAATTTTTAATTTTGTTAGGAACATTCACAGCTCATAGATGGTGGGCCGTTGTGGCTACAGCAGGTGTTGTGTTGGCGGCTCTATATTTGCTTTGGGCTTATCAACGTGTTTTCCATGGTCCAGCAGAAAAAGAAAATGCAGAAATGACTGACCTTAAAACACGAGAAACTCTTGTGTTGCTTCCGTTGCTGGCTCTCATAGTTTTTCTAGGGATTTATCCGAAGCCCGTAATAAACCGAATGGAAAACTCTGTAAAAGATCTGGTCGTTCATATTGAAAAACACGTTTCGGGTTTTGCAGAGCCTGTAAACCGACACTCCTTAGGAGAAATTAAAATAGACATACAACAGGCAGACGAGGGGCACTAATTATGTTTGTTGCGTCTAACTCTGTTCCTACTCCTGAAATAGTATGGTGGGCTCTACTGCCGCTAATTGTTTTTGCCGTCTCAGGGTTATTACTACTAACAATTTCCTCTCTATTAAAGAAAGAAATTATTTGGTTAGCGCCTACCTTTAGCTTGACAGCTGGCATTTTTGTTTTAATTTCGGCAATTCCTATGTGGAACAGAATTCAAAATGATGGACCGCTATCTTTTTTAAGTAATTCTGTGGGAATAGATAGATCTACTATTTTTCTAACTTCATTAATAGCCATTGCCTTAATTTCGACTTCTATTCTTGCTCGTCCATATCTGGGCAGGGAAGGTATTCCAGCTTCAGAATTTTACGTCCTTCTCTTACTCTCAGCTGCAGGTGGCGTTGTAATGGCAGGCGCAAATGATCTAATCGTTTTATTCTTAGGGATAGAAATTCTTTCCATAGCGGTTTATGTTCTAGTCGCTCTTCATTTAAGAAAAATCGAATCCCAAGAAGGCGCAATTAAATATTTCCTATTAGGGGCATTTTCGTCCGCCTTTTTACTTTATGGAATTGCTTTGGTTTACGGCGCTGTTGGTACTACGAACCTCATTGGAATTAAAAACTTTCTAGCCACTTCGATTCTGCTCGAAGATGGCATGTTGATGATCGGGTTTGCTTTAATGCTCGTTGGTTTGGGTTTCAAAGTAGCCGTGTTTCCTTTTCATGCATGGACCCCAGATGCGTACCAAGGTGCCCCCACACCTGTTGTTATTTGGATGGCTGCCGGTGTCAAAGTGGCAGGTTTTGCTGCATTATTAAGAGTTTTTCCTTTGACATTTTCAACTTACGTCGATGATTGGCAAGTCCCTATGGCCGTACTTTCAGGTCTAACAGTTGTTTTTGGCTCTGTGGTTGCGGTAGTGCAAACGAACGTAAAAAGAATGCTCGCTTACTCTTCGATAGCTCATGCGGGGTTTATTCTTATCGGAGTTCAATCATCGAGCATGGATGGAACAGCTGCTGTGCTTTTTTATCTGGGGGTTTACACGTTTCTCGCTTCAGGAAGTTTTGCTATTGCAACAGTAGTAGGTGGTGAAGGTGATTCAAATCACGACTTGACCGCATACAAAGGATTAGCCAAACGCAAGCCAGCTTTGGCTGCCCTGTTCACAATTTTATTACTAGGACAAGCAGGAATTCCTTTCACGGGAGGTTTTATAGCAAAACTCGGCGTTATCTCATCAGCGGTCGACACGAAGTATTATTTTCTCGCAGGAATAGCGATGGTATCAGCAGCTATCGCTGCGTACGTATATCTTCGCATACTTATGGCAATGTATTCTGACGCTGATGCAGGTGAAATTAAAGATATTCATGTTTCAAAAGGAGTTTGGGTGGTCATCGTTCTTTCTTCTGCAGTTGTTATATTCACAGGTCTTATTCCTGGGCCTTTTGTGGAAATAACTAGGGATGCAGTACCAATTTTGGTAGGAGGGTAAGTGATAGTGAAATATTTCATTCAAGGCTTCCAAACGCATCCGAAAGCGATAAATTGCGGTAGCCTTCGTCGGGTATACAGCTTTGGCTTTTCTTATTTATCAAAGGTAATTGGGTCTTAAAACGATGTCTGAATTTCTTCGAAACTGGCTTACAGTTTTAATCTTTGGCGGTGTGGGGATTCTTCTTGTATCCGTTTTTTTAGGTTTAGGAAGCCTACTCAGACCCAGTCGAGACACACCGCAGAAAAGAATCAATTATGAGTCAGGTGTTGATCCGCAGGGAGACATGTGGAGTCAAGCAAATATTAGATATTACGTTTTCGCTTTAATGTTTGTTCTCTTTGATGTTGAGGCTGTATTTATTTTCCCATGGGCTGCGCGCCTTGAGGTATACGGTCTTTTTGGTTTAGTTGAAATGTTTATCTTTATCTTTATCTTGGCTTTGGGACTTCTCTACGCTTGGAGAAAGCGGTTATTGCGATGGGTCTAGTAGAAAACGGCAAATTGCCTGGTCCTTTGACCAAGCTTTTGAATATTAGTCGAAAGTATTCTCTTTGGGTATATCAATGGGGACTTGCATGTTGTGCAATCGAAATGGGGGCAGCCTTTGCTTCCCCACGTTATGACGTTATGAGATTGGGTGTTATCCCTTTTCCTGCAAGTCCGCGTCAAGCTGATTTAGTTGTTATATCTGGGACAGTTACAGACAAGATGGCTCCGGCTGTGAGAAGACTTTATGAACAAATGCCTGAACCAAAATATGTAATTTCTATGGGGTCTTGCGCAAATTGCGGGGGACCTTATTGGGATAGTTATTCGGTAACCAAAGGTGTCGATCAGATTATTCCCGTAGATGTCTACGTTCCCGGATGTCCACCACGGCCAGAAGCATTATTAGAGGGAATTGTCTTATTGCAAGAAAGAATAGCCTCAGAAGACATGACTGATCGATGGAATCGAGATCCAATTGTCGTCACCTGATACCAAAGCAGAAGAAATTGTTGAAGATCCAATTGAGTCTCAAGAAGAACTCATAATTGATGAGACGCGCAACGCTTTTGTAACGAGCATTGCGACAGATTTGGGTAGCGATTTTATTGACTCGCACGTAGTTCCAGAGATTGATGTGTGGATACGCGTAACTCAAGAAGCTTGGTTAGAAACCGCAAAGATTCTATTTGAAAAACATGAAATGAGTTTCTTTAATTTCCTTTCTGCAATTGACTGGATGCCTTCACCATTTGGTCGAGAGATGGATGCCGCAATAGATAATCTTGACGATGAAGTCTCAGTTGAAACTGAAATGGAATGGGGCATAACAGGTGGCGAAAAGCGTTTTCAACTGCTTGCTCGAGTTCATAACCCTGTTACAAATTTGGGGGTTAATGTAAAGGCTGATTTGGAAGGTGATTTTCCTGAAGTTGAAACATGGACTCCTGTGTATCCCGGTGCTAACTGGCACGAACGAGAAGTAATGGAGATGTTTGGAATTTCGTTTAAAAACCATCCTAATATGGTGAATCTCTACCTGCCGACTGAATTTGAAGGCCATCCACTTCGAAAAGATTTTCCCTTACTTTCCAGAAGGGCAAAACCTTGGCCTGGAATTGTTGACGTTGAGCTCATGCCTGGAGAAGATGATGACGATACTGAAGAATCAGGAGAAGAAACCTGATGAATCTTGAAGCTTCAACCCAGCAGCTTTCTTACATAGCAAATCAAGCAAGCGATGCAAGAGTCAACATTGAACTTGAAACAGAAGGTATGACCCTAAATCTAGGACCTCAACATCCAGCTACGCACGGGACTTTGCGAATAATTGTTCGTTTAGACGGCGAACAAGTTGTGTCTGCGGAACCTGTGATGGGTTACATGCATCGCGGGTATGAGAAACTTACAGAAGTTAGAACTTATCCGCAGGTAACAACTCTGGTAAACAGAATTGATTGGTTAGGAAGTTTTGCCAATGAGGTTCCGTTCATCCTTGCAGCTGAAAGGCTTATGGAGGTGGAAGCTCCTCCAAGGGCACAATGGATAAGAACTGCTTTATTTGAACTATCTCGAATAGCGAATGTTGTTTTGTTCTTAGGTGATATGGCAGTTCAGTTAGGAGCAACAACCCCCGTCTTTTATGCATTCCGGGATAGGGAATTTGTTTTAAATCAAATCGAATCAGTAACTGGTGGCCGATTTCATCCAAATTTTGATCGGATAGGTGGAATAAAAGACGATTTGCCAAAGGGTTGGATACAAGAAACTAAAGATGTTCTTTCCCGCATTCATTCTTTTTGCGACGAGATGGAAGATCTCGTCGTTGGGAATGAAATTTTCCAAACAAGAACCAGAGGAATTGGAATAATTCCAGCTGATACAGGGCTTGCTTACGGACTTTCAGGAGCCAATATTCGATCTAGTGGAGTTGATTGGGATTTGAGAAGAGATGGTGGAGTAGGCCTAATTCACGACCAACTTGATTGGAAAGTTTGGACTCATCCTGATGGAGATTCATTTGCGCGATATTGGGTACGCCTGCAGGAAGTCAGGGAGTCTTGCAAAATGGTGAGTCAAATTCTTGACGGAATACCCTCAGGCCCAATAATGGCTAAAGTCCCAAGAATCATAAAAGTGCCTCCCGGCGAAGCTTATGTAGAAACAGAGAATCCTCTTGGAATAATGGGTTATTACATTATTTCTAAAGGTGATCTGGTTCCTTACAGAGTGAAAATAAGATCAGCTTCGTTTAACAATGTTTCAATTACGCCATGGGTTTTGAAAGGTGTTTATGTTCCCGATGTCATTTCTATTTTGGCTAGTTTGTATTTCATATTAGGAGATATTGACCGATGACAGTTTTTAATTTAGCCATAGAGCTCGCTTACTGGCAGCAAACTGTAATTAGATCAATTCTGGGGTTGGTAGCAGTACTTCTTCCAGCAGGAACGCTTGTTTATCTTTATTTATTTAAGATGATGAGTTTTATGCAAAGTCGATTGGGCCCGATGGAAGCCGGTCCTTATGGTTCATTACAGCTTTTAGCAGAAGTTGGAAAATTTCTTCAGAAAGAAGATTTGTTTCCAAGAGCTGCAGACAGAGTAGTTTTCAAAGCAGCTCCATTTGTTGTTTTAGCTTCAACCTTTTTACTAGTTTTAGTCCTACCTGCAGGTCCAGATGCTTGGTTCATAAATATTGATACTGGTGTGTTTCTAGCTTTGGCGGTTTCGTCAATCTCTGTAATAGGAATTCTTATGGCAGGTTGGGGTTCGGCCAGTAAATATTCATTGATAGGTGGGTTGCGGGCAGCGGGGCAGCTAGTTGCATACGAGTTACCTCTTGTTTTAGCTGTAATGGGTGTTGTAATCCAAGCAGGCACTTTGAACGTTCAAGAGATAGTTTTAGCTCAAGCAAATGGTGAAATTTTTGGTTGGGGTGGGATAGGCAATCCTTTTATAATTACCCAGTTCTTGGGTTTTGTGATTTTTCTTATAGCAATTCAAGCTGAACTAACTCAACCACCTTTTGATATGCCAGTTGCTGAATCAGAGATTGTTACTGGTTATTTAACTGAATACACAGGAATGAGATTTTTGCTTTTCTTTATAGGAGAGTTTGCCACTGCTGGAATTTTCTCAGCGTTAGCAGCAACATTTTTCCTTGGCGGTTGGTATATACCCGGGTTAGATCCGACGAGTAATCTTTTTAACCTTATTGGACCTTTGGTTTTGGTAGGAAAAATGTTGCTGGTTTCATTCCTTATTTTCTGGTTCCGTTTTACATACCCCAGATTTCGTGAGGATCAGTTGCAACAGCTTGCTTGGAAAGTATTGGTGCCTCTCTCACTATTAAACATTGTTGCTACCGGCGTATTGAAAGTGGTTTTCTAATGGCTTTTTCGATAAGAGTTCCGGGTTTGATAAAAGGTCTAGGCGTTACTTTCAAGACTTTAATTAGAACCCTAACTAAAGGTTCACACACAGTTCAATATCCTCGGGTAAAAGAGGCGCCAACTCTTCGAGCTAGAGGAGTGATTGCACTACATGAGGAGAATTGCACTTCATGCATGCTTTGTGCACGTGAGTGCCCTGATTGGTGCATCTACATTGAGGGACATAAATACAAAGCTCCACCAAGAAGACCTGGCGGTAAACCTCGTCAGAAAAATGCTTTAGATCGTTTTGACATTGACTTTGCACTTTGTATGTATTGTGGCATTTGCGTTGAAGTTTGTCCCTTTGAAGCTCTTTTTTGGTCGCCAGAATTTGAATTTTCCGAACCTAAATTGGCCGACTTGCTTCATGATAAAGATCAACTCTCAAAGTGGATGGAAACTGTGCCTGAATTTGAAGAGTATGAAGATGGCAGTGAGGCTAAACAGTTAAAGGTTCCACGTTAATGACCGGTTTCTTTTTATCTCAGATTCAGGGTTTAGATCCACTAACAAGTGATGAGGTTTTAGTGGCTCAAAATGTTTTTTTTGGACTTATTGCTTTAGTAATGATTCTGGCAGCGTTGAAAATGGTTACCACGGAAAATATTGTTCACGCCGCTCTTTATCTGGTGATTGTTTTAGCAGGCGCAGCAGGAATGTTCATACTCCTTGGAGCTGAATTTGTTGCAGTTACTCAAATTTTGGTTTATATAGGTGCGATAATTGTTCTTTTTCTTTTTGGAATAATGCTAACAAAAGGTTCGTTCGGGACGGAAGAGGGAGAGTTAAGAGAACGAAATCGGATGGCTATTTTGGTCTCAGTCTTAATAGTTGCGGTTACTTCAGGATCTTTCATAGATAGTTTTCGAGATGCGGAATTAAATCGTCAGGCTCCGAGCACTACAGCTGATATTGGAGATTCTATTTTTGGGCAGTTTATTATTCCATTTGAGGCAATTTCAGTTTTGTTGCTCGCAGCTTTAATTGGATCAGTTGTTATAGCAAGAAGGGATCAGTAATGCTACTAAATCAGTTTCTGATTCTTTCTGCGGTCCTCTTTTGCATAGGAGTTTATGGAGTATTGACAAGACGCAACGGCGTTATGGTTTTAATGTCAATAGAACTGATTCTTAACTCAGTAAATATTAATCTTGTTGCTTTTGCCGCTTTCAGGGAAGCTATTCCAGGAGAGGTATTTGCACTTTTTGTAATTGCAGTGGCAGCAGCTGAAGTAGGTGTGGGGCTAGCTATGGTTTTATTGCTTTACCGCAATCGCCGTAATATAGACCTTGCTGGAATTGATTCGATGAAGGGCTAATGTGATGATCGACTTATTAGCAGCTACAACCTCGTCCGTAACTTCAATTCCGTTAGGAATTACTCAAGAAGGAAACTGGTTTTTACAGAATGCATGGCTAATACCGCTCATACCGGCCTTGTCGTTTGTTGGAATACTTTTTTTTGGTAAACGTTTACCCCGTGGGGGTTCGGAGCTCGGGATAGCTGCTTTGTTGATTGTATTTTTTCTATCAATATGTACTGGGTTCGCTTGGATGGATCATCGCGATAATTTCCATGGTGAAGAAATAAGTCAGACTCNTGGTNAGCATGGTGAGCATGGTGAGCATGGTGAGCATGGTGAGCATGGTGAGCATGGTGAGCATGGTGAGCATGGTGAGCCNTCTCTAGCTGTGGTCAATACAGCAACTTGGTTTATAACAGGNGGCGTTGAATTTTCNGTCGGAACNCTTGTCGATGGNCCNGCAGTGATGATGTTATTTGTAGTTACTTTGGTNTCTTTATTAGTTCATATTTATTCGACNGATTANGTGGCTGGTGATNGAAGGTTCACACACTTTTTNGCCTTTCTTTCCCTNTTCAGTTCTTCGATGCTTCTACTTGTAATTTCTGAAAACACACTGCAGCTTCTGGTCTCATGGGAACTTGTAGGCTTATGCTCTTTTGCATTGATCGGTCACTGGTGGGAAGAAAAAGACAATTCAAACGCTGCATTAAAAGCGTTTTTAACTAACCGCGTTGGGGATATGGGCTTATTAATCGGGGTAACAATCCTATTCTTTGCTTCGGGGGAAATGATTCCAGACTCCTTCGGGTCTTTTTCTATAGTTACGACTAACGCGTTGGCTTCATCAGGTCTGCTTTCACACAGCACTTTATTAATAGCTGCTTGCTGTCTTATGGCTGCAGTTATGTCGAAATCTGGACAGTTTTTCTTGCATACCTGGCTACCTGATGCGATGGCAGGACCTACACCTGTATCAGCACTTATTCATGCAGCGACCATGGTTGTAGCTGGAGTCTTTATGATCGCTCGTCTTTATGGTGTTTTCTTTGAAGGATTTTCCATAGGAGGAAGTTCGGTAAATTTAATGGCTCTTATCGGAGGGTTTACAACACTTGTGGGAGCATGTTTAGCTTTTGTTCAAAGAGACATCAAAAAAGTTCTTGCATATTCAACAATTTCACAACTTGGCTACATGGTCATGGCATTAGGTGTAGGAGCTTGGACTGCAGCAATGTTCCACCTTTTCACCCATGCTTTCTTTAAGGCTTGCCTATTTTTAGGTTCCGGATCTGTTGCACATTCAGTTCATAGTTTTGACATGAAATCAGATATGGGTGGGCTAAGGAAAGTAATGCCGCAAACCTTTCGAACTTTCATAATCGGTTCTATTGCTCTAGCGGGTCTTCCACCTTTCGCTGGATTTTGGTCTAAAGACGAAATACTCGCCGGAACGGGGGGTTGGGGAATTTTAGGAGGCACAAATGGTAATGGCTCCTATACGTTCATGTTGATAATGGGAATGATTACAGCTGCTCTGACAGCTGCTTATATGACAAGATGCGTTTATTTAACATTTTTTGGCGAATTTAGGGGCCATGGCCATCCACATGAATCTGGCCCAAGAATTACTATTCCGCTTTGGATTTTGGCGGTATTAGCAATTTTTGCTGGATTCCTGAATTTGCCTAAGGGATTTCAACTTGTTCCCAAATCACTGCAGGAAAGATTCGGCCATTATGTGGAACCTGTAGCTGGGTATTTCCCGGAAATTGCACATGCTACCCCGAGCTGGTCGCTAGCAATAGTTTCGACAATTGTTGTAATAGCTGGGATTTCACTTGCATGGAATTATTATTTCGTAAAAGTAGAAAAAGCCTCAAAAGAGAGTGGTAAAAGTCTGACAGAGTTACCAGATGGGCTTACCACACGGTTGACCTTAGCGAGAATGGGTCACACACTTCTAGTTAACAAATACTACTTAGATCATTTATACACCGGAATTATTACCAGAGCTGTTAAAGAACCGATAGCAGAGTTGGCCTATCGGTCTAACCAAGAAATCTTAGATCGCACTGTCGACACTTTTGGTCGAACTGCAGTAAAAATTGGTCAACTTAATTATGAAAAAATAGATCAAAACCTTGTTGATGGTTTTGTCAATGCTTCTGGTCGTATTTCATCGGATAGCGGTGAAGAACTTCGCAAAATTCAATCCGGAAAAGTTCAGAGCTATGCAGCCATTTTGTTTGCTGCTGCGACGATTCTAGCCGGTTTACTAATAGTCATTGTGTAGGAGATATTAAACATGGATAACTTGCTTGATAGTTGGGGCCTTACCGTGGCCACTTTCTCACCCCTTGTAGGTGCGTTAGTTATGTTTCTAATTCCAAAAGAAAAAGAATACGAGCATAAAATCATTGCTCTTATAACTTCTCTTTGGGTTGCCTTTGTGGGGTTAATGCTCCTCATATGGTTTGATCTTGATGCCACAGAAAAGCTTCAATATGTTGTAGACAAAAGTTGGATAGATGCGATTCATAGTCGTTACGTTGTAGGACTTGATGGAATTTCTTTACCTTTGTTGTTGCTCACAGTTCTCATAGTCCCACTTTGTATTGTTTACAGTTGGAACCATTTTCCTGATCCCAAAAATCCGAAAACATTTTTAATACTGATTCTTGTTTTGGAGACAGGCATGATAGGCACTTTCGTCGCGCAGGACATGGTTCTTTTCTTTGTTTTCTTCGAGGTCGTTTTACTACCAATGTTCTTTATGATCGCTGTTTGGGGAGGGCCAAACAGAAAATATGCTTCCTTAAAATTCTTTTTGTACACCCTTTTTGGATCAGCACTGATGCTTGTCAGTTTCCTCTCTCTCTTTTTCTTGACAGGAGCAGAGTCATTTGTTTTCAGTGAAATTGCTGACAACGTTGTTGCTAATGCTGTTTCTCGAACGGCACAGCTTTGGATATTTGGTGGAATGTTTCTTGGTTTTGGAATTAAAGTTCCCATGTTCCCATTCCATACTTGGTTGCCTGATGCTCACACAGAGGCACCGACCGTTGGATCTGTAATACTTGCTGCTGTATTGCTTAAACTTGGAACTTATGGATTTGTGAGAATAGCAATTCCTCTACTTCCCGATGCAGCAGTTGAATGGGCCCCATGGATAGGACTATTGGCTGTAATAGGAATAATTTACGGAGCATTCTGTTGTTTGGCACAAACAGATATGAAACGGTTAATTGCGTTCTCTTCAGTTGCTCATATGGGATTCGTAATGCTTGGAATTTCAACTCTTACTGATTTTGGAATTAATGCAGCCATTATGGGCATGGTCGCTCATGGTCTTATAACAGGAATGCTCTTCTTTTTAGCCGGATCCATGAAAGAGCGCTACCACACTTTAGAAATTAATAGATTAGGTGGATTGCTTGTACAAGCACCCAAAATGGGTTGGGTTCTAGGATTTTGTGCAATGGCATCTCTTGGATTGCCAGGTCTTGCTGGTTTCTGGGGAGAATTCCCCGCGATCCTTTCTGCATACAATCCTGCAAATGGTTTACCGGTGGAAACCTTTAGAACATTTATGGTGGTAGCAGCATTAGGTACGGTTCTTGCTGCCGGCTATTTGTTGTGGCTACTTCAGAGGTCAGCATTTGGTACTCCAAAAGAAGAATTTGCTGATGACCCTAATATCCATGACGCCACAAGAACAGAATGGATTGCATGGGCTCCGCTACTCGCTTTAATACTAGCGATAGGTATCTACCCAAATCTTGTTTTTAGGGCTACAGATGCAGCAGTGGATGCATCATTAACTCCATGTTTGACTATTGATGCAGACGAATTAACTCATGAAGAAATTGAATCAGCTCACTGTTCTGATGTTTATGGTTTGGGTGATCATGGATCTGATCATCACGCGGTTTCGAAGGGTTAATAGTGACCACTAATCTTATGCTCTTAGCGTTTGAACGCCCTGCAATTGACTGGCATGCGGTCGCTCCCGAAATAGTCCTACTCTCTGTAGGGGTTCTTATCACGCTATTAGACATCTTATTTTTGGAAAAGGCGCGACCTTATATGGCAGCGTTGTCTGGGTTGGGGATTCTTGCTACAGCAATACCCCTACTAACTCTTGGTATTGATGGAACCGAGAGAGTTCTTTTCGATGGGGCTTACGTAGTTGATGATTTTTCATTAGTACTAAAAGCCATTTTTCTTCTAGCAGGATATGTAGTTATTCTCCTCTCAACGAACTACATAGTTGATGGTGATTACTGGGAGAGTGAATACTACGGCCTTCTTCTGGCTTCCCTAATGGGAATGATCATGATGGCCTCCTCGAGAGATTTGATATCTGTCTTTGTAGCATTAGAACTACTTTCGATCCCTGCTTATCTAATGGTTGCTTGGAGAAAGCGCGATCCTAAATCAAACGAAGCAGGCCTTAAGTATTACCTAATGGGTGTTTTTGCATCAGCAGTCATGCTCTACGGAATGTCGCTTTTGTTTGGGGTTAGTGGTACCACGGTACTAAGTGGGATTGCTGATTCTATTGATGCTGGCAATGGTTCTAGTTCGGTAATGACACTAGGAATTGTTTTTGTGATAGCTGGTTTCGCGTTCAAAGTATCCGCTGTTCCATTTCACACTTGGGCACCTGATGTCTATGAAGGGGCTCCAACACCTGTAACAGCTTTTCTTTCGGTGGCCTCCAAAGCAGCAGGTTTTGTTGCTTTACTAGCTTTAATTTTCGTTGGTTTCTATGAGCTTTCAAATATTTGGGAACCCCTTATTTGGATACTTTCAGCGCTCTCTATGACCGTAGGCAATTTGGTTGCGTTAAGGCAAACGAATGTAGTTCGACTTATGGCTTACTCTGGAATTGCGCAGACAGGATTTATGATTGCTCCTCTAGCTGTAGCTGGTAAAAGTTTAGCTACTGGAGACCAGGCCCTTTCGGCGATAATTACATACTTAGCCATTTATGCGGCCATGAACCTTGGTGCATTTGCAGTTATTATTACTTTTGCAAGACGTACTGGAAGCGCAGAAATTGATTCATTTGCAGGAGCCTTTCATTTTGCTCCTGGATTGACAGTTGCTATGACAATTTTTCTATTTTCCCTTGCTGGGATTCCTCCTTTAGGAGGATGGTTCGCCAAATTTGAGGTATTTAGGGTTTTAGCAACCTCTGGAGAAACTTGGGGCTATTTGTTAGCTGTTATTGCAGCTATTAATTCTGTTATAGCCCTTTTCTACTATGCAACAATTGCTCGTAAAATGTGGGCTGATGATCCTTCAGAAAGTGATTTAAATACTATTGAGATAACGCCATCACTCATATCTGCTTTAGCGATTTGTGTATTAGTTACTTTATTATTCGGCATATTCCCTCAATTAGTAGCACGTTTTACAGAAGTAAGCCTGTTGGCTTTTGGTGTGTAAATCCGAACCAATTGGCATGTTAGCTGATGATTTAAAAACTCGAATTAAGAAATCCGGACCTCTCTCTTTTTCCGAGTTTGTTGAATCTTGTCTCTATGATTCGAATGATGGTTTTTACACCAAAGGAGGAGGAGCAGGACGACGAGGAGACTTTTTGACAAGTCCTGAAGTCGGCCCCTTTTTCGGTTTTCTTATCGCAAATTGGTTGGACGAAACATGGAGAGATTTAAATAAACCTGACAACTTTCAAGTTGTTGAGGTCGGAGCAGGTAGTGGAGCTCTTGCAAGATCAATAATTGATGCTAAACCTAAGTGCCTTGAAAATGGAATTTATACGATGGTTGAACGCTCGCAGAAGTTACGAGAAGCCCAACCAACTTCGGACAAACTAATCTCGACTGCAAAGATCCCTGAGGTTCCTTTAGTTGGTGCAGTTATTGCAAATGAACTTTTAGACAATTTACCCTTCGATCTCTTAGAGGGGGATGGTGAATATTGGAAGGAAGTACGTATAGGTCTTGTGGATGATCAATTCGTTGAAACTCTAATAGGTGAAAGGAAAGAGCCAGTTGGAGTGTCTCCTCTGAAAGGAGCACGAATACCAATTCAAACTCAAGCTATCAAATGGGTTGAAAGTATTTTAGAGATGATTGTGGCAGGTTCGTTACTGGTAATTGATTATGGGTCCACAACCCAAGAAATGAGTCAAAGGGATCA
>PATJ01000005.1 GCA_002713545.1 Acidimicrobiaceae bacterium | reverse complement strand
GGCAAGTATTCCTGTTTTGTATTCTCAGGGTTTCTCGCCCCATCCACGAATTTCATTCGGTTTAGCCTTACCGACCGGATTTGAATCTGAAGCGGAGTACGTAGATATATATCTTGGTGAAGATTTTTTTATGGATGGCTTCGATGAGAGAATTATTCAGGAAAATATAAATAGAGCTTTACCTGCTGGAATGGATTCTTTAGCAGTAGGAATTGTTGCAACTTCAGGAGATTCCTTGCAGGAGTTAGTTGATGCTTGTCTTTGGAAAGTACGAGTTTCGGGTGTGAACTTTGAAGAATTTAAAGAGATTAGAGAAAATCTTTTTTCCAGTGATTCTCTGATTATTGAGCGTGAAAGAAAAGGAAAAATATTAGTAGAGGATGTTAGGTCACAAGTGCACTCTATGGATATCACTGAAGAGCACATAGATGGAGTTACAATACTTACGGAATTAGGTACTAAGCCACGTGTGCTACGGCCAACAGATCTATTGAAAAGAATTAACTCAGAACTTAGAACAATACGTGTTCTACGAAAAGAACAATTAACTTTGCAGGGAAATCAAAGAATTGAACCATTATCAATTGANCTTCACCCTGCCGCGCCTGCTGAGGTTTTGGCGTGATTAGAAGGGAAAAAATAAATGTCCAACGAAAAAAAGAAAAAAGAAGACAGGCTTTCTTCGAGAAAGAAAGAAGATAATAAGCCGAAAATTGGAGACAGTAAACCTGCACCAACTCAGGAGAACAGGAAAAAATCTTCCGAAAGTCAACAAAAATCAAAAAGTCAAAAGCGAGAGCGAAAGCGGAAAAATACGAAGCCTTCCTCTCGTTCTAAATTAGAGCATGTCGAGGGNATCGGCGGGCACTCCCCAGTAGATCTAGATGAAGGTTCGCTGCGTCACCGTCGCGGAAGAGAGCGGCGTGGAAAACCTATAGGGCGCTATCTNATGTGTGTAAGTGCATCAGAAGGAGTGACACAAATAGCAGTATTAGAAGGAAGAGCGTTAATCGAGCACTATGTATCGCATCCAGCAAATGATTGGAGTGAGATTCATGGAAATGTTTACCTNGGAAANGTTCAGAACGTTTTACCNGGCATGGANGCAGCTTTNGTAGATATTGGAACACCTAAAAATGCTGTTTTGTACCGAGGNGACTTGCAGTTTGATGATCAGGATGTTGAGGANCCCTCTTCTGTNAAAATAGAAGAAGCACTAAAACTTAATCAGAAAATAATTGCGCAAGTAACAAAAAACCCTATCGCTCATAAAGGGGCACGCCTGAGTCAAGAGGTGTCTCTTGCGGGACGATTTGTAGTTTTGATACCAGAAAGTAAAACTTTTGGCATCTCAAAACGCCTTCCTGATTCTGAAAGACGTCGTTTACGTTCCATCCTTGATCGAATAAAACCGACTGAACACGGAATTATTGTTAGAACCGCAGCAGAAGGAGTCACCGAAGAAGAGATTTCTTTAGACTTGGTAAGGCTAATNGAGCAGTGGGAGGATATTAACTCATTTGCTAAAAAAGCAAAAGTGCCCTCACTTCTTTATCGTGAACCTGAATTAGTTTTCCGTTATATTCGTGAAGAATTCAACAAAGACTTTCGCGGTGTTTTAATTGATGATCGAGAATTGTTCGAAAAAGTCAAGAACTATGCCGAAAGTGTTGCACCTGCTATAGCAGACAGGGTCTCTTTCTACGATAAAAGCGAAGAAAANCTTTCNTTGTTTGAGAGGCATCACGTNCACGAACAGCTGATGAAGAGCCTNGACAGAAAAGTCTGGCTCCCCTCAGGAGGTTCTCTTATNATTGANAGCACAGAAGCTCTAACAGTAGTTGATGTTAATACTGGAAAAAATGTTGGTTCTTCAAGTCTTGAAGAAACAGTTTTGGCCAACAATCTCGAAGCTGCAGAAGAGATAGCCCATCAATTGAGATTGAGAGACATAGGCGGAATAATTGTTATAGATTTTATTGACATGGAGATTCAAAAGAATCGTGAAATAGTCGCTAATTCCCTCAGAGAAGCTTTGTTACGNGATAAGACGCGAACGCAGGTATTCGACATTTCTGAATTAGGTTTAGTTGAAATGACAAGAAAAAGAATTGGTGAGGGTTTGATCGAATCTTTTACAGATGAGTGTGAGGATTGTTCAGGTCGCGGATTTGTATTAGATGAAAAGCTTGTTTCAGCTTCTGATGGGGGTAAACACCGCTAGCAATTAGCAATAGGCGGTGTTTACCTGTCTCTATTCGGCTAACCTTAATGTGATGTATGCAGTAATAAGTACCGGTGGAAAACAGTACCGAGTGGAGCAGGGACAACGCTTGTTGGTGGAACGACTCGGCGAAATAAATTCCGATGTCGAATTAAAACCAGTGATGCTTGTAGATGGAGACAGTGTCTTAGCTACACCAGAATCTTTAAGTGGGTCAAAAGTTACTGCTCGCATAGTAGCAGATGCTAAGGGGCCCAAAATTAGAGCTTTTACATACAAAAACAAAAGCAATCAGCGTCGTCGCTGGGGTCACAGGCAAAAGCTTGCTGAAATAGAGATTACAGGAATAAAGAAAGGCTAGTTGAATGTCGAAAACCAAAGGTGGTGGGTCAACGCGAAATGGCCGGGATTCGAATGCACAAAGATTAGGTGTAAAGGTTTTTGATGGTGGAAAAGTGCAAGCGGGAAGTATCTTAATTCGTCAAAGAGGAACAAAATTCCACCCNGGACACAACGTNGGAAAAGGAGCTGACGACACTCTTTTTGCTACCGCAGATGGNGTTGTGAANTTCGGCTTTCGTAGAGGTCGTAAGCTAATAGANGTTCTTGGTGANTAGTCTTAAATACTAAATATTTTTANAGGCNAGCTTTTCTTNACTNNCTTTTTGAATAGTCCGTAGGTTTTNATTACTCTCTTCTGGGAGATATAAATGTCAAGTTTTGTTGATGAGTGCGGTATTAATGTCTGTGCTGGTGATGGCGGTGCGGGTGTTGTTTCATTTCGACGTGAAGCGCATGTCTCTCGTGGTGGGCCAGATGGTGGAGATGGTGGAGATGGTGGAAATATCTGGATCGAAGCTGATCATAATGTCGCATCCCTTNTAGCTTTNCGNGATCATCCACATAGACGTGCTAAGAGTGGCACCCATGGCTCAGGAGCTAAGCGTCATGGACGGTCAGCTGAAGAACTTATAATCAAAGTACCCGAAGGAACCACTATCTATGAATTAGAAGGNGAGCAGGTTTTAGCCGACCTTTCACATGATGGAGACCGTTGGCTGGCAGTCCGAGGTGGTAGAGGCGGTAGAGGTAATGCAAGATTTCTCAGCAATAAAAGAAGGGCTCCGACTTTTGCTGAACAGGGTGAAGAAGGNGAAGAAAAATGGTTGCGGATGGAATTGCGNCTTCTTGCAGANGTCGCGTTAGTAGGTTTTCCAAACTCNGGNAAAAGTACGTTTATTTCAAAAATTTCAGCAGCTAAACCGAGGATTGCAGACTACCCATTTACGACCCTTGAACCCAATTTAGGAGTTGTTCAAACTCCTGGTATACCAGAATTTACCGTCGCCGATATTCCGGGTTTGATAGAAGGGGCAAGCGAAGGTAAGGGTCTCGGNCATCAATTTTTAAGACATATCGAAAGAGCAAGCATTTTACTGGTGCTTTTAGATCTATCACAGACTTCAGAGCTTTCTCCTGAAAGGCAACAAACTGTATTAGAAAATGAATTGAGTTCATATCGTCCAGAATTGTTGTCAAGACCACGACTTGTTGTTGGTTCTCGTTCTGATATGGGAGTAGAAACTCTTCAATTCAATGGTCAAAAAATTTCTTCCATTACTGGTGATGGAGTGAAAGAAGTTTTGTATCAAATAGCTGGTCTCATCGAAGAAGTTCGTTCAAATAGACCTGTTAGCCCTACGCTCATTTTGCACCAGCCTGAACCCGAAGGTATACAAGTCGAAAAAGTCGATGAAAACACTTGGGAAATTAGAGACAGGGAACTAGTAAGAATAGCTAATCTAAATGATTTAAGTAATCCTGATGCATCGGCTTATTTACAGGATCGTTTCAAAAATATGGGCGTGGACAGAGCTTTGATACGCGCAAAGGTAAAAAAAGGCGAAATTGTAAAGATAGGAAAACTAGAATTTGAGTATGAAGAGGATGAATAAAACAGTAGTTGTTAAAGTCGGGACTTCTTCTATAACAAATGAAGACGGTGAGATTTCACAAGAGTCTGTTGCAAAGATTTGCCATGAGGTAGCAGAACTTAAAAGTTCCGAAAATAATGTTGTAATAGTAACTTCTGGAGCTATTGCCGCTGGTCTCCCTTTTTTGGGTTTAACAGGTGGAAATAGACCGCAGGATTCCTCAACTTTGCAGGCTATTTCTGCTATAGGTCAAGGTTCTTTAATAGGCATCTATCGAGAAGAGTTAGCAAATCATGAATTGTTAGCGGGACAGGTTTTATTAGCCCCCTTAGATTTTTTCGTACGCTCACAGTATCTACATGCGCGCAACACACTAACGAAACTTATTGACTTAGGTGTTATTCCTATAGTGAATGAAAACGACGCTATTGCTGATGACGAAATTCGTTTTGGTGATAACGATCGTATCGCTGCACTGGTCGCCCATCTGGTTGAAGCAGATTTACTAGTTTTACTTACTGATACTTTAGGTTTATTTACGGCTGACCCAAGAATGGATTCTGAAGCTTCGTTGATAGAAGAAATAATCGAGATTGATCAGGAAATGGAGAGATACGCAGGAGGTACTAGTTCGGATAGAGGAAGTGGAGGAATGGCTTCAAAGTTGGCTGCAGCAAAAATAGCTAGCTGGTCAGGTGTAAGAACTGTAATAGCTGATGCTTCACGGGTCGAAATTCTAAAAGACGCCTGCGAGGAAGTTAATGGAATTGGAACTGTTGTGCATCCGCGAGATGTAAGGTTGAATGCTCGAAAACTTTGGATCGCTTTTGCTGTCGGTTCTGCTGGACAAATTATGGTAGATAACGGTGCGCGTCAAGCTTTGGAAGGAAGGGCATCTTTATTGCCAACCGGTGTGCTTAAAAGTATCGGAGATTTTGAAGTCGGTGATGCTGTTGAAGTCATTGATGAAAATTCAAAAATTTTTGCAAAAGGTATTGTTAGGCAGGACTCTGAAAATGTTACTGCCAATGCTGGTTTAAACACGTCGCAACTGTCAGAAGGCATATCTCACGAAGTTATACATACGGATGATTTAGTGATACTTCCTTAGTCTNANTTAAAAGATTTAAATTTTCTTTTTGCNTCTTCGATCAGGGATANAGACTCCTCTATGNCATTTNGGCTTGAGATAGCNATGTANGCGATTGCTGCTGCTGGTATGCANACCAGGCAATTTATTAGTTCGTTNNTATCTGATANNAGCCATCNNCCAATTATTGATATGGCTAATGCTGAAAAAGTTGCGGGAAGAAGTTTTATCATTGGAGATAGCGGGGATGAGTTTAAAGCAAATTTATTACTAGTTTTTTTAGCTAGATAAAACATTTCTAACCAAGTGGCGATTGCAGAAGCGAGAGCTAGTCCTACTGCTCCTAAATGGGGATTTTCTGGAAGAGATCTGAGACTTTCGCCCAACGGACCCCAGTCACTAATGATTCCTCCCGACTCTTTTTCTAAAGCTGCGTTTGAGATAAAAAGTCTGTCCAAGGGGAACATCAGCAGTAATCCGATGGCTAACGAGACGACCACTCTTAGCGCTGAAGCTAAGGCAGGCGTTTTAGTATCACCANTAGCGTATAAGACACTTTGATATATTCGTGAAGCCCCAATTGCGGGTATGCCAAGAGAATATGCTGCCAAAGTTGCGGCCACGACAATGGTGTCGTCTCTACTAAANGACCCCCACTGGAAAATTATCCCGATAATTTGATCTCCAAGTGACACGTAAATCACTGAAGTGAAAAGCATCAAGAAAGAAGTTTGTTTTATTCCTTTATTTAAGCGGTTCTTTAGATTGTCAATCGTTGCATTTCTCGACATTTCTGGAAGCTCAGCTGCAGCAATACTCATAGCAAAAAGACTTATTGGAAGGAGGTATAGAACTTGTGCGGACATTAGAGCTGCAACTGCCCCCGTCACTAGTAATGAAGCTAACACTAGGTCTAAATAACCTGATATTTGTATTACGCCTCTACCTAATACGGCTGGACTGAAGCGCTTAATAATGTCTTTTACGTGCAGGTTTTTACACGAAAATGAAAATCGGATTTTGGTTCTCAATTTAATTACACCGGAAAANTGAAATAGAAGTTGTGCGATTCCACCAATAAATAATCCCCATGCTGCCGCCTTAGCAGTTTTAGCGGGGTCCCAGTTTCCGCTTATGGCAATAAACAAAATTGCGATTTGAGCGGCGTTCCAGATGACTGGAGCAACATACGACAGAAAAAATTTGCGATGACTATTTAAGATCCCAAGACACCAGGCCGCCAGTACAAGAAAGCCAATTCCAGCTGTAGTTACTTTCACCAAGTCAGCTGTTAGGTCTAGTTTTTCCGAAGTAAAACCAGGAGTCAAAATTTTGGCTATCGGTTTTGCAAAAAATACTCCAATAAGAGTCAGCGCACCTGTAAATGCAATTAGAAGACCCGCTATGGCGCCAGCGGTGTTGGCAGCTTCTTTTTCTTTACCCTCGGAGAGTAGTTTGCTGTATACAGGTATGAAAGAACTTGACAATGATCCTTCCCCTAAGAGATTTTGAAGAAGATTGGGTATTCGTAAAGCCGCAGTAAATGCATCAGCCGCCGGGCCTAGACCAAGAGCAGAACGAAGTAAAGACTCTCTTAACAGACCCGCTAAACGTGATAGTAATATCCCAGCGCCGATTTTTTTTGCTCCGCTATTTCCGTTAATAGCTGAAGATTCTTTAGAGGAGTCCAATTCTCATCACCTTTTTCTAATAGAAGGTTAGTCGCGGGTTTATTGGAGTGTGATTAGGTAAGGCATTTTCTAGAAATAACTATTTGTTACTACTTATATTTTCCTTGAGGATGAGGCTTTCTTGAAAGATACGATCATTGAAGTGGACTACAGATTTGAAGATGTAAATGGTGTTCGTTCAGGTTTGAGCGATGTCAGTTATTTAGCAGATGATGGTATTGCGGGCATCGTTTATTTGGCTGATCGTCTTGCAAAGCCTGTTCTTATAGAAGGACCGGCAGGAACAGGGAAAACTCAATTAGCTAAAAGCGTTGCAGAAATGAGTGATGCACGATTGATACGCCTGCAGTGCTATGAGGGGCTTGACGAATCGAAAGCTTTGTATGAATGGAATTACAAAAAACAACTTTTACGAATCCAAGCTGAGAACGAAACTCGAGACTGGAGTGAAATAGAAGATGATCTTTTCTCCGAAGATTTCCTNTTGAGTCGCCCACTTCTGGAGGCTATTCGTTCTGAAGATCCTGTGGTGCTTTTGATAGATGAAGTTGATCGCGTGGAAATTGAAACAGAAGCCTTATTGCTAGAAATACTTTCCGAGTATCAAGTATCCATCCCAGAATTAGGAACTGTCGAAGGCACTCAAATACCTTTGGTCTTTTTGACCTCGAATGGTACACGTGAACTCTCCGAAGCTCTGAAAAGAAGATGTCTATATCTTTATATCGACTATCCCGACCTGCAGAGAGAACGGGAGATAATCAATGCAAAGATTCCAGGAATGGATGAAAATCTAGCTGATCAAATAGCCAGAATAGTGCGCTCTATAAGGCAGTTGGATTTGAAGAAACATCCTTCTGTTTCGGAAACTCTTGACTGGGCAAAAACACTTCTTTTATTGGGCATCGAAAAAATTGACGCGGATGTTGCTACGGATACTGTAAACGTTTTATTGAAGTACAGATCAGATATAGAAAAAGCGGTTAAAGAGTTTGCTGANAATCCGAATGCGATAGAAGAAGTAGAAGAGGGTGCAGCCTAAACTGCGGCTGCAGTTGCGTAATGTCTTCCACCGGTGAGCTGGACACTTCAATTAATGAGCCAGTAGAAGAATCTCCACTTCTTGATCTTTTAAATGGGTTTATAGTGGAACTCCGGCTAGCTGGACTACCAGTCAGTCTTACCGAGAGTCTTGATGCAATGGAGGCAGTTAGTCACATACCAATTGAAGATCGTGACGCATTCAAATATGCCCTTGGAGCGACTCTTGTAAAGAATTACTCTCACTGGAAATCTTTTGAGCTTGTATTTGAAGTTTATTTTTCTATTCGTGGTTCTGAATATGAGATACCGGAAGATGGTTTAACAAGTTCAACAGGTGAGGAATTAGGTGAAGCNGAATATCAGCAAGGCGACGCACCAGCAGGAGGGGGTGCTATGTCAGGTCTTTCCCCGGAAGAACTACAAGAAATGCTTTTTCGAGCTTTGTTGAATGGTGATCAGGCCATACTTAGACTTCTGGCTCGTCAATCGGTGATTAGATATGCCGGGATGGAACCCGGAAGGCCAGTAGGCGGCACCTATTATCTGTACCGGACTTTAAGAAATCTGGATCTCGATACGATGTTGGATCGATTGATGGAGGAAAGCAGAAAACAAGCTCTCGATGAGCTCACGCAGCTTGAAGAACGTCTCGAATTAGATGAGTATAAAAGCAGAATAGAAGATCTTAAAAAACAGATCGAATCTGAGATAAGGCGAAGTCTGGTGGCTGATCGTGGCGTTGAAGCCATGGCTCGCACCTTGAGAAAACCGCTCCCAGAAGATGTAGATTTCATGCACGCTTCTAGGGAAGAAATGGCTAATTTGAGGCGTTCTCTTTATCCGTTAACGAGAAAGTTGGCTGCCCGTCTGGCAAGAAGAAGAAAGTATGGGAGGCGCGGCCCTTTAGATTTTCGTAAAACTATCAGACATTCNTTGAGTTATGGGGGAGTTCCAGCAGAGCCTAAATTTAAATATCCGCGGCCTTCTAAACCTGAAATTATGGTTATTGCGGATATTTCAGGGTCTGTTGCGGCTTTCGCTAGGTTCACCCTCCATTTGTTGTACGCAATTTCGAGCCAATTCTCAAAAGTGCGTTCATTTGTTTTTATAGATGGGTTGGATGAAGTAACCCGATTTTTGGAAGGTGTGGAAGATATCGGTGAAGCTGTTCATAAAGTAAACACAGAAGCAGATGTAGTTTGGGTTGATGGCCATTCCGATTATGGGCACGCATTTGGTGTTTTTTGGGAAAAATATGGGAAAGACATTGGACCAAAAACAACCGTTCTCATCTTGGGGGATGCACGCAATAACTATCATGCCTCACAATCTTGGATTCTTAAAGAAGCACAACATAAAGCAAGGAAACTGTATTGGTTGAACCCGGAACCACGAGCATATTGGGATACAGGTGACTCAATACTAGGGGAGTATGCCACCTATTGTGATGGAGCATATGAAGTTAGAAACCTTCGTCAGTTAGAAGCNTTTATAGAAAAGCTCGTTTAGACAAATTAAAGTTGACTGCTGTGTAAGAGTTCAGCGATTCTAAAAGCTATATCTATGCTCTGAGATCCATTTAGCCTAGGATCACACATTGTTTCATATCTTTTTGAAAGATCTTCGGCATCTAGTTGAGCACCTCCGCCTAAACATTCGGTTACGTCATCTCCGGTTAGCTCTAGGTGAACACCCCCTGGATAAGTCCCGACTTTTTTATGCGCCTCAAAGAAACCAGTGATTTCTTTAAGAACATCATCAAAATGTCGAGTTTTATGTCCGTTTTCCGTTGAAAAGGTATTTCCATGCATTGGGTCACAAACCCAAACAACAGGGTGCCCAGCTTCTTTTACAGCTTCAAGAATAGCGGGTAGTTTTTCTGTGACGATTTCAGCACCCATTCTTGAAATTAAAGTCAGTCTTCCTGGTANTTTTTCAGGATTTAAAGTCTCACAGAGAGTTAGAACATCTTCAGCATTTGCATCAGGTCCTAGTTTGCATCCAATCGGATTATTAACTCCTCGCAAGAATTCTATATGAGCACCATCTAGATCCCGGGTGCGTTCTCCAATCCACAGCATGTGTGCTGAACAGTCGTACCATTCACCAGTTAATGAATCCTGCCTTGTCAAAGCTTCTTCGTAGCCAAGAATAAGGGCCTCATGACTGGTATGAAAGTCAACTTCACTCAATTCAGACAATTTGTCTCCGTCCATTCCACAGGCTTGCATGAAGGAGACGGCACGGTCTATTTCGTCTGCAAGTGCTTCATAACGTTGACCTGCAGGACTAGCAGCAACAAACTCACGATTCCATTGATGAACTCTAGAAAGAGCGGCAAACCCACCCTTAGTAAATGCTCTTAAGAGGTTAAGTGTCGCGGCCGCTCGATTGTAGGCGGTTAGAAGGCGCTTAGGATTGGCAGCGCGTGAATCTTCGTTGAAATTTATGTCATTAACCATGTGACCGCGAAATGATGGTAGTTCTAGACCATCTACTGTTTCGGTGTCGCTAGATCGAGGTTTAGCAAATTGCCCAGCAATGCGTCCAACTTTGACGACGGGTACGCCCGTGTAATAAGTAAGAATAACTGCCATCTGCAATATGACACGGAGTCTGTCTCTTATAGAGTCAGCTGAAGTGTCAAAAGATTCTGCACAATCACCAGCTTGAAGCAGAAATGCTTCTCTACGGGACACTGCTGCTAATTGTTCTGTCAGGTTTCGTGCTTCACCTGCAAACACTAAGGGTGGCAATGCTGAAAGTTCTTCTAAAACTTTTTGAAGGGAATCATGGTCAGGCCAAATTGGTTGTTGACTAGCTTCAAATGTTTTCCAGGAATCTGGTTTCCAATCCAGATTTTTACTTTTCTTTAAACTTTTGCTCATATGTAAAGTTTACGAAATAAGTAGTTGATAAAAAAACGAATTAAGTAAATATGTTTTTAGGCTACGCTTATGCTTTCACCAGCACGGTCTCGGACAGTATTTACAGCTCTTTTTACTAAGCGACGAGCTGCTTCTGCTGTAACACCGAGTTCTTCTCCAACTTCTCTATAGCTGCGTTTTCTTCCATCAACAAGCCCGAAACGTTGTTCAACTGCATATCGGGCTCTTTTGTCTAGTACATCTAGAAGTCGGGTAGCCATTTCACTTTCAGAGCGATCCATTACTTCCTGTTCGGGTCCTGGATTTATATCTGGAAGTAAATCCACTAATTCGTTGCTGTCATCATCTCCAATAGTTCTATCCAGAGAGGTAGGAGTGGTCAAACGGTGAAGTCTTGCATGTTCTTCATCAAGTTCGTCTCCATTTCCAGAGACTGCCCTAAGTGCAGCGCGTAAGCTTGCAGAACGATCTCCGGGAAGTCTTACAAGACTTGCTTTTTGGTCTAGCGCCCTTCCAATTGCTTGCCTAATCCAAAAAGTTGCATAGGTGGAAAATTTAAAACCTTTTCTCCAGTCAAATTTATCTACGGCGTGTTCGAGTCCTAGGTTGCCCTCTTGTATTAAATCAAGAAGTTCCATACCTGGTGGTAATGGGTAACGTCTAGCGACACTGACTACAAGTCGAAGATTTGATCTGATGAATCTATCTTTCGCTTGTTCAGCGGCTCGTATTGCTCTGACAATATCTCTTCCAGTCTCTCCTGCCTCTTTACGTGCACGAGCTTCTGTCCCTGCTTCTATTGTTTGGGAAAGTTGNCTTTCTTCTTGTGCATTAAGAAGGGGAACCATTCCGATTTCGTTTAAATATTGTCCTACTGAATCACTCATTTTTTTCTCTTTTTTTATCGCGCTTGCTCGCGCATCTGTTTCTTTTAGGAATGTTTTCCGTTAAGAAAATTTGCTGGGAAGACGATTTAACANTGCAATTTTGCTAAGTCTGTCATCGCCTTATCACTATTTTGTCATATTTTGTGACTCNGTGGAAGAGCCGGCGTTTATGACTTTCGTCATAGTTGCCTATTTTTCCCTTAATAATGGGGTTTATTGGTGAATAAAATCCAATATTTTCTACTTTAACTCTTTCAAAACAACGAAATTTTTCGCCAAGCATTATTATTTAGTTGTGTTTAAAGAGTTTCGGCGTCGAATTGGCGTATTTGGCGGAACATTTGACCCTCCACATATAGGGCACACTTCGGCTGCTCTAGCGGCAATGAGTAAGCTAGAACTTGATTTTGTTTTGATGATGGTGGCAAATGATCCTTGGCAGAAAACTGATCAAAATGAATCTTTTTCAGAAGTCGGTAATTTTCTCACTTCGGCATCACACGACAGATATGAGATGCTTAAAAGAGCTTTAACGGGAAAAAATGATCTCATTCCTGATGATATGGAAATCGCACGTGGAGGAAGAACATATACCGTCGACACGGTTTCTGAATTAATAGACAAATTTCCGGATAGCGAATTTTTTCTACTTATAGGTGCTGATGTGGCAAAAGATTTTAACTCATGGCATGAACCTCGAGAAATTTGTGAAAAAGTTAATGTGGTGGTTTTAACTCGCCCTGGAACAGATCTAGATGAAATAAATACGGAATGGGACTTTCCAGTTCTTGATATTCCTTCTGTTGATGTCTCTGCGAAAGAGATCCGATTGAGAGTCGCAAAAGGTGAATCTATAGAAGCTATGGTTTCCGGCCCCGTCGAAGAGTACATTTTTTCTGCTGGGTTATATCGGGATTGACTAGATGAGTGATAAGAATCCCGAAAACTTTTTCACAGACGAGTCTTCGATCGTGAAAGAAAAGAAAAGAATGTTCGATTTTTTCGAAATAAGTAAAAGAGACTTTAAAAATCCGACCTACTTGTGGAAGTTTGGATTTCCATCACTATTAGTAGTCGTTTTGATTTGGTCTTCTTTTCTTCTAGTGGATGGCTTTGGCTCGGTTCTCAAAAGCGAAAAAGGTGCTACAAGGGAAGCTATTACAGACCCGCTTGAAGAGGGGTTCGAAGCTTTTGTGGAACAAACATGGGCAGAACTGCTAGTCACGGAAGATGAATTGGGCGAGTTGGTGCAAATCGCTGTCATCTCTATTGCAGATCGTCAAAGCGGTGGAGGTACAGTCCTCCTGTTGCCACCGGAGCTAGAAGTAGAAAGATGCGAAGAAAGCTGCACTTTATATTCTCAATATTCTGAGTCAGGCCTGGAATCAGTGCGAAAATCAGTTTCTGACTTGTTGGAGACAGATTTTTCAGGGACAACCACTCTCACGCCTGAGCGTTGGGCAACTTTAATAGAACCGATTGGAACAGTTGCAGTAAAAAATGAAGACACAAGAGAAGTGCAAACATTAATGAAATCTGAAGTGTTTGAATTTATGTCCCAAAAGAAAGAAAATTTTCTTTTTCGACAAAGGAATCAGGGGGACTTTTGGAGAAGTTGGATAGATGGCTTAGCCGCAAGCGGCGATATTGATAGTTCACTCCCGCTTATGCGCATACCAGTTGTGGAATTGATCGCCTCTTTAGCAAATGCCCCCTTTACCGTGGNGGATAATCTTTNGTATGACACCGGAAATGGTCCAGAAACAAACCCCGATTTGATGTCAGGCCTTATAAACGACATGTTCCCATTTCCAGCTGCTACAGAAAATGATAGAAGAGCGACTGTCAGGTTGCTNAACGGGACAGACGACCCNTCACTAAGTGCAGAGATGCAAGGATTATTAAGAGAAAACGATACGAACGTCACAGTTATAGGTAATTTTCGCTCTTTTAATGTCATNCAAACACGAGTGGTTTATAAGGATTCTGAAATGCAAAGCGAAGCAGCAAGACTCGCTGCTGCAATTGGNGCNCATGTAATAAAAGATGAACTTGTTAGTCCAGTAGCTGATTTAACGGTATTAATAGGTCGTGATTTTTCCCGATGATTCGTTAGTATTCATTTCTTGTGAAAAAAATGTNGCAATCCAGATCAGATCTTCTAGCTANTCTTGCTGCAAGAACAGCCTCAGAAAAATTGGGTATAGAAACTTTAGTAATTGATGTTGGCGACGTNATAGGAATCACAGACTTTTTTGTCATAACAAGCTGCAATAATCAGCGCCATATGCAAAGTGTTCGTGAAGAAATTGAGATGAAAATAGCTGAAGCAGAAAATTTAAAACCTATTCGTGTGGAAGGAAAAGAAAGCGAACAGTGGATACTTATGGATTANGGAATTTTTGTTGTTCATATTTTTGAAAGAGAAAGGCGTTCTTTTTACAANCTAGAACGNCTCTGGTTGGACCAACCAACATTAGATTGGGAAAAAGATGATTAATTTATACAGCGACACGCAAACAGTTCCTACAGAAAGTATGAGAAAAGCAATTTCTCAAGCTGAAGTTGGTGATGAACATTCGCGATCTGACCCTACGACTCTTGCACTTGAAAATAAAGTGGCTGAACTCTTAGGAAAAGAAGAGGCCGTCTTTCTACCCAGCGGAACAATGTGTAATTTGATAGGGGTTGCCATCAATACATCCCCCGGAGATGTAATTATGCTTGAAAGTAATGGGCATATCCTTAGATCGGAAACAGGCGGTCCGGCGATTGTCTCAAGTGTCTTAACGGACCCCATAGACGGGGAGAGAGGTCAGTTTACGCCCTCACAAATCGAACAAAGNTTNGATCAGACAAGTCGNTACAGGCCACCCACTTCTTTGATCTGCTTGGAGCAGACTCACAACTTTGCNGGTGGAACNGTTTGGCCTTTAGAACTTTGGGAAGATGTATGTTCTTTTGCCAAGAGTAAAGAACTTAGAATTCACGTCGACGGAGCGCGCCTACTTAATGCCGTCGTGGCGTCTGGTGTTCCTGCAGAAACCTGGGCTAGTCAAGCAGACACAATTTGGATTGATTTTTCAAAGGGTTTAGGAGCGCCAATGGGNGCGTGTATAGCAGGAACCGCTGAAGCCATAGACGAAGCATGGCTTTGGAAACACCGTCTTGGAGGAGCAATGCGCCAGTCCGGGCTCATGGCAGCTGCAGCCATCTTCGCCCTAGACGAGAATGTCGAAAGATTGAAAGAGGATCATGAAAGAGCGAGGACCTTAGCGGAGGCACTCAANGAANTAGGAGCAGAAGTNGTAGAACCAGAAACAAATATAGTTTTCTTCGACATGAGANCATGTGGTAAGAGCAACTATCAAGTCGTAGAAGAATTATCCAAGAAAGATGTCCTAATGAGTGAAATCGGTAATCAGATCAGGGCAGTAACACATTTAGATATTGACGATAATGACATCGAGTCAGCTATTAATTCGATNAAGCAGGTAGTCAGTACTTGAATNAGCTAGACAAATCTGGTTTGCCCATATANAGACGATTAAGTGTTCTTTTACTGAATAACCAATTGTTTTTTTCGAAAACATATTCATCATCATAAAAAGCGTGAAGTACAACAGGATCTCCTTCGACTGGTATGAGCCATTCAGTTACATAAGCACGACCTGTTCCTAAAGTATNGTCTAGTTCAGAGATGCTATTGCTGTAGGTGTGAATCACTTTTTCAAATCTNGACATCGAGTTAGTCCAGAAAGACCTAAGGTTTTCTTTGCCAGACACAGGATCACCGTGACCGAGATCCCAAATCCCTGAATCGCACCATGTGTCAGTCCATTGATCTGCATCTTGCCTACAGACAGCATCAGAGTAAAGATGAAGAAGATCTTTTATCGGATCCAATGAAAACTCCTTAAAGACTTTTAACTGTTATTCCATGTCTTAATTTCGAGAAGACTCCTCAACCATACGATAAAAGTTTGTTAGTTCTTCATTCGGTTCATAAATCTCTAGTAAATGACCGAAAATTTTTCTGGCGTCATGCATTGCAAATGGGAAACCAGACGCTGTTTCTGCATACAAAATTTCTTTAAAATCTGAATCTTTTAAACTTNCTGAAGCTTTTGCGAAGTCATCAACGAAAACTGCACAATGGTGAATGTAAGGAAGTATTTTTTTCTTTTTTATCGAATCATCAACAAGTTTTTCATTATGTTCGCATATTAATTCAATCATGACAGGCCCCCACTGGGCGTACGCTGATGAATGGTCAAAAGTTGATGGTTTGCTATTAACGCGAACATTTTTCAGAGGGATGTTCTCCTTAATGAAAAAGGGTCCCACCCCAAATAGTTCCATCCATGAAGTGGTAGCTTCCTGCAGATTTTCAACTGCGTACGCCACTTGGACTATTGGCCCCAAATCAGGGATTGACCACTTTTTCATTACCTTCAGTCCAAATTTTAGTTAAAACACGACTAGATATTTTCCATTCTCCATCGATTCGTATGAGCTCATCTTCGTATTTTCCAGCAATTATAAAATTAACTCCTCCAGGAGTGGAATTTCTAACGTGCTGTGCTTGGAAATAGCATTTACAGGTAGCTTCATCACCCTCCAGCTCGACTACATGATTAGTCACCATATGGTGGCTGAAGTCAAGAGGAAGCAAAGCCTTCTGGCATTTCTCAATTATCGAGTCGATGCCTTTATGTTCTGTAACGCCATATTTTGCATAAGCATCAGATGAGAAAACCTCAGACAAGGAATCCCAATCTCTCTCATCTAGCGCCCAGCAATATTTGACTGTTAAGGAAACTATTTCATTTACATTTTTTTCATAGAAATCTTCCACACTTAAACCGTATCGTTGGTAGTTTCCTAATAT
>PATJ01000004.1 GCA_002713545.1 Acidimicrobiaceae bacterium | reverse complement strand
CACAATTGAATGTTTCGGTCCAGATAGGTGCATGTTTGAGAGTAATTTTCCTGTTGAGAGACTTTCTATCTCTTACCATGTTCTGTATAACGCTTTTAAGAAAATGGTCTCGCATTTTTCAGATTCTGAAAAACTAGAAATGTTCAACGGGACAGCTTCTCGCGTTTATAACCTCTGACCTACAGGCAAGAACGTATGGCTTCTATCAGTGATGCGGTTCGAGGATCTCCCATTACTGATGTGCCCATTTGATTCATGACATAACCAAAACCGACCTGATTATCTAAATCTCCGAATGCTAGAGACCCTCCCGCTCCTGAGTGGCCAAAAGATTCTTCGGTCAACATGGGGCTAGCTTCCAAAGATCTCATGAAACCCATCCCCCAACCTGAATCAACTACTAGCACCAGATCAGGACCTCGAGAACTTTCTTCTTTTGTTCTCATAACTGTTTCGTCATTAATAAGCCTTACACCATCAACCTCTCCTACGCAGGCCGCGTAAATGCGAGCCAATGCACGTGCTTCGCTTATTCCACCTGCTGCTGGTATTTCGGCTGCGTGAACTTGTCTGCTGTTGAAAATGTCAAGTGCATTCGGGTTGAAAGGGTCGTATGCGTCTCCTTTGAGCATTGCTCCGTCCATAGTTAAAGCGCGCCAGCCAAGAGTTCCGGTTCCAATTATTGAATCAACCAATTCTTGAATCATCGGGTCATCCACAGCAGAGGCCTCAACTATAGGTGCAACCCTATGTTCTTCTGATTCTGGTAAGCCAATGAAAGAATCGACACCCAAAGGTTTTACGACTTCCTCGTCAAAAAATTTACTTATAGGTCTACCATCTATTCGCTTAATTATTTCACCCACGAGCCAACCGTAAGTAAGAGCGTGATAACCGTTACTGGTACCGGGTTCCCAAAGTGGAACCTGCTTTTCCAATGCCCTTAGAACAGGTTCTTTCTCGCATATTTCATCTAATGTGAGCTCGACATCTACTGAAGCAAGTCCAGCTTGATGGTTCATACACTGGGCGACAGTTATTCCCTCTTTTCCGCCTTGAGCAAATTCTGGCCAATAATGGGAGACAGGAGTTTCGTAGTCAAGTTCACCTCGTTCGTAGAGCATTGCTGCACAAATAGCGGCCAGACCTTTAGTAGTTGAGAAATGAAGTTGCAAAGTGTCGCGTTCCCAAGAGCGTCCTGATTCGACATCAGCAACACCTCCCCAAATGTCGACGACATTTTTACCTTCTACATAAAGACAGAAAGCTGCTCCTATTTCTTCGAATTGTTCAAAATTGTTCGAAAATGCTTCAGCTACCGCTTCATAACCTTGTGAGACTTCACCATTTATTTCTGTCATAATTCTCTTATTTAACCTTGCCGAAAATCAATCTGAGTGCCCGAGGTGGGAGTCGAACCCACATGATCTTTCAATCCAAGGATTTTAAGTCCTCTGCGTATGCCGTTCCGCCACTCGGGCTTCTATCAATGGTTACGCTAGCGAAACTCTTGCAACAACACTTCAAAAATAGAAAAGTTTTGTTTTATACTTCTACGCTGCTTCTTCNCATGCGTCTATTGAAGACCATAAAAGAGCCCTGAAAGAATCTGATCTATTTTTGTCAAGCCTNTTAGCGACTAAGACACCTTCAATCATGTCAGAGATAACTGCACTATAGGGACGACCGCTAAAAGAGACTGAAACAACCGAAAAATCAGTACCTCTCCTTATTGATCTGTGAACTTCGCCAATTTTGGGAGGGCTACGAAAAGTCGGAACTGACAATTTATGACTTCGCGCTACTTGACCTATGATCCTGGCAGTTTCTGCAAACATAAAACTTGTCATCTCTCTGTTTTTCATACTTTTCCAGTATCCCAAGCATGTGTGACAATTGTGAGGGAGAATGTGTTGTGTCCGATTCTGACAATAATTTGAACCCAGCGCAACAAGAAGTAATCGAGCATCTCGGGGCCTTACCCAAAGATCGCCCATCTTTTGGATCAGACCTCAAACAACACTTAAGAAGAGCTCTAGAGACTGCCGTCGCTCATTGCATGGAAGAAATCCCAAAAGATGAAAGTATCTTCTTGTCAAAACATCGGTTAGCTCAAATTCATGGCTGTGAAGAGAAATTTTTAGCTGAAGAAAATGAAGACTTTGAGTGGCAGGTTGCAACGGCCAGAGGAACGATTGTCCATAAAGCAATCGAGCTCTCTGTTAACTGGCGGAAAGAAATAGAGCCTGCTGTAATTGTGGATGAAGCAGTTGCACGATTTGAGGAAGATTCGAATAGTCTCGGCCACTGGTTGCGTGGCTGTAGCGAAATCGAGAGAGCCGAACTTCGATCTGTCTCCGTAGATACTTTTACCAAATTTTTAGAATGTTGGCCTACCTTGAAGCCTTCCTGGCGACCCGTTGCAGAAAGTCGAGTTAGAGCAGATCTTTGCAATGAGAACCTAATACTCGCTGGGAAAGTGGACTTGACTCTGGGAGTGGCAGAAGGTCAAAAGGCAGGAAAGGTGATTATCGATTTTAAGACTGGTGGCTTCAACGCGACGCATCATGAGGATCTTAGGTACTACGCTCTTGTCGAAACGCTTNGGATAGGAATACCGCCCAGACTTGTGGCTTCCTATTATCTGGATCAGGCACATTTTGTTCCGGAAAAANTAACTGAGGATCTTCTAGATTCAACTGTTAGAAGAGTTGCTAAAGGAGTAGANCGAATAGTCGAAATTACCCATATGCAAAAAACNCCNGAACTTAAACCAGGTCCTTCATGTAGATGGTGTCCAGTTTTAGACAGTTGTCATACAGGAAAAAAACACATCAATGAGGCAGATGACAATGGTTAGGTTGTTGCATTCAAATCGTTAAATTTGCCCCGNGACCACAAGACAATAGCCAGAAGAGCCAAAATAGATCCACTCAACGACACCACTAAACGCGGACCGAATGATGACACTAACCATCCCATAGCCAAACCAGCGAAAGGTGCGGGTCCTAATACACCCACAAGGTAAATCGCCATTACCCTGCCACGCATTTCTTCATCAACTTGCAGTTGAACTACCGAATTAAGATTTGAAGCTGACGTTAAATGCATGATTCCTAAAATACCCAGGGAGCAGAAAGCTACCGAATAAGAAGGAGCTACAGCAAAAATTATTACCGCAAAACCATAACCGACTGTTGCAATTAGCTGTTGCACTGAAGGTTTCATAAAACTCACATAACCAGTTACGAGAGGAACCGCTAATACCGCTCCAATTCCTTGGGCGGAGCCTAAAAGACCAAATAAGAAAGGTGAAACTTCGAAAACTTCCTCTGAGAAAACNATAATTTGTTGGACAACGGGAAATCCAAAAGTAGAGATAATAGCTATGGTCAAAATAGCGGCTGAAATTCCACGTGAACTGCGAACATACCTAACTGATTCCTTATAGTCAGAAATAACCGATGGACGATCTCNTCCAACTCTGAAACTTTCTTCTCGGGAACCCATCAAAGATTCTGAATCCATTAGCAAAAGACAAACAAGCATTGGCCCGTAAAAAAGCACTACCGCTGCAAGAGTCCACCCTGGTCCTGACAAACCAAGAATCAAACCACCAATCGCGGGTCCCAAAGCACGAGCAGCGTTGAACTGTGTGGAGTTCAGCGTAATGGCGTTACGCAAAAGATTTTGAGGCACACACTCAGCCACGAATGCCTGACTTACAGGTATAAGCAGTCCAGAAACTGTTCCATTGAGAAAAAAAATAGCCACCCATACGCTTGGTTCCTTAAGACCTACACCCCAAGCAACTGCCATCAACCCTGCCATAAAAGAAGCGACGAGATTAGTAACGAACAAAACATTTCGGCGATTTAGATTGTCTGAAATCCAGCCTGTTAAAGGATTCACAAGCAACATCGGAACAAAGTTCGCAAATGCCGTCATCCCAACCCATGCAGCAGATTCTGTAAGTTTGAAAATAATGTAGTAAGTCGCAACATATTGTGCCCATCTGCCATTATTTTTTAGAACTGCACCAAACCAATACAAACGATAGTTTCGTACTTTTAATGAATCAAAAAGTCCCCGAGAAGAAGCTGCCACTGTCTGACCTTATCTATCAAATTTATTTATAGTGGGAGTTAACGATACTCATGGAAGAATAAGAGAATGGAATATCTGAAAATTGAACATAGAGACAGAGTCGCTCTACTCACGNTAAACGATCCAGATCGTAGGAATGTGGTGAGTAACGAGCTCAATGAAGAGTTGGTATCAACTTTCAACGAGTTGGAAAAAAGCGAGAATACAGGTGCAGTAGTCATAACAGGTGCGGGGCGCTCATTTTGTGCTGGTGCAGTACTCGATGACCTGNTAGATGCAGGGGAAATGCAAAAACAAGGAGATGAGGCTTCACTTCCACATATTTACCGAGGTTTTTTACGTATAGCTCACAGCAGCCTTCCTACCGTTGCTGCAGTTAATGGTGCAGCTGTTGGAGCGGGAATGAACATGCTTTTAGCCTGCGATCTTGTCATTGCAGGAACATCTGCACGTTTTGACACAAGATTCCTAAATATTGGACTNCATCCTGGNGGAGGTCACACTTGGCGACTTAGAAATATAACTGATCTTCAAACAGCGAAAGCTATGGTTATTTTCAATCAAATTCTTGATGGAGAATCTGCTGCTAAACGAGGATTGGCATGGGAATGCGTCTCAGACGACGAGTTGCTTGAAACCGCTGTGAAATACGCTACTGAAGCTGCTTCGCATCCATCTGAGCTTGTAGCTGTAACAAAAAACACTTTGCACGAAACGTCTAAAACTTTTGATTCGGTTTCTTCTGTGGAACTCGAAGTTGGNCCTCAGAAATGGTCAATGCAACAAGGTGCTTTTACCGACATGGTCGAAGGTTTAAAGAAGAAAATAGCTAGCGACTGAAGTCTTCTGAGCAAAAAATGTNAAAAACTAAGAATCCGGGTGAAGCTCTGCCCTCTGTTTTAATTCTCGGAGATCAATTGAATCCAAATATCTCTTCACTCGCAGGTAAGTCTCCTGACAACTGCAGAATTCTAATGGTAGAAAACACTTCAAAAATTGAATCTAAACGCTGGCATAACCAACGAATACATCTCGTCATTTCAGCCATGATGCACTTTGCTGATGAATTAGAAAAAAAAGGATTCGAAGTCGANTACCTCAAATCTTCGACTCTTAAAGACGGTTTAGAGGTTCACCGCAAAACCTATGAAGTTTCAGAAATTATTGCTATGGAACCAATGAACTGGGATGGCTTAGCTTTGTTAAAAAAGCTTGGAGTGAATTTAGTAAAAAATAACCAGTTCTTATGCCACTATGAAGATTTTGCAGATTGGTCTGCAGGTCGTAAAAAAATCCGCATGGAAGATTTTTACAGATGGCAGCGGACGCGTCTAGACATACTTATGAATGAAGACGAACCGATCGGNGGGAAATGGAATTACGATGACGAAAATCGTGAACCGCCACCATCAGATGGCAGGTCATGGCCAGAGGTAACTCTTTTCCCCCTAGATGATATCGATCGTGGGGTAATNGACAGAATGCCAGAAGGTTGGGGCGAACCCCCAAAGGGACTTTGGCCNACCACGAGNGAGCAGGCGCAAAAACGTCTCAGAGAATTCATCGAAACTGCTCTNTTGTCTTTTGGCCCTCACGAGGATGCGATGATGAAATCAGAATGGAAACTATCTCATTCATGTTTGAGTTCTTCACTGAATCTTGGTCTGCTTCACCCANAAGAGGTTTTAAAAGCCGCAGAAGANGCTTTTCTTAATCATGAGAATGTCCCATTAAATAGCGTCGAAGGTTTTATCCGTCAAATTNTAGGCTGGCGCGAATATGTATGGGGCGTCTATTGGCTTTGGATGCCAAAATATAGAGAAAATAATTTCCTGAACGCTAAACGGCCACTCCCCCCAGCNTTTACAGAAAATGCAAAAACTCAAATGTCTTGCGTNGGAAGTGTTATCAGCAATATTCATGAAAATGGCTACGCCCATCACATCGAAAGACTCATGGTGTTGGGAAATCTTGCTCTCACTGCCGGAATAGACCCACATGAAATGAATGAATGGATGTGGGCTAATTTTGTAGATGCCGCAGAATGGGTAATGCTGCCCAACGTTGTTGGTATGGCCCTATTTGCTGACGGGGGTCTAATGTCCACCAAACCTTATGCAAGCGGGGGTGCATACATAAACCGAATGAGTGACTTTTGTAAAACATGCAAATACGATCCCAAGAAAAGAACNGGGACTGANGCCTGTCCTTTTACGACCCTCTACTGGGACTTCCTACATCGCAATAGGAAAACTCTTAAGACAAATCATCGTCTCTCAAGACAGCTAGGTGGACTGAATCGTTTAAAAGATCTCGAATCTACTCGCAAAAGAGCTAAAGAAGTATTAACGCTTCTTGATAATGGAGAGTTGTAACAGGTCCAAAAAATTTAAAACTAACTTTTTACCGCCCTNTAAGAACTCAATTCAACCAATCTGCACACATTCGTGACTTTCTAATTTGCCACTCTTCAATAGTTATTGCGTACCTAAGGTGATCTTCCCAAACTCCGTTGATTTCTAGATATTTTTCTGCCAACCCTTCACATCTCAAATCTAACTTCTCAACCACTCGACGCGAAGAATGGTTTCGAGGAACTATAGAGACTTGGACACGGTGAAGTAGCAACTCTTCAAAGGCAAATTTGATAACTAAAACTAACGCCTCAGGTGTNTAGCCGTTTCCAGCACAGTTCCCGTCAATCCAATATCCAACATGACCACTTTGAAAAGCCCCCCGCGTGATATTAGAAATATTTATCTCGCCTATGAATTGGTCAGATAAAAAAATGCCAAATGATGCNGCTGTCCCAAGCTCCATTTCTCTTTCTCGGTTCGCACAACGAGTCTCAAAATAATACTTATCTGTTGTAGACTCAGGGTTTTTAAGATTCTGTTTGGGCTCCCAAGGCACTAACCAGTCATAGTTGGAAAGCCTNACATCNCGCCANGTTTCAAAATCTTCCATNAGTAGCGGTCTTAGTTCTACACGCCTGCCCCTCAGTAGCAAAATGATTACCTCTCTTAATCTTTCAACAAAGGAATGCGTACATTTCAAAATACTTCAAAAGTAATTATTTCTCGTCTTGGAGAAACATCGAGCTCAAAATTCCATCCAATATGTCTGATTCCGAAACTAGACATTCTGCAAATCCTAATTNCCNCATTATCTTCACAAGAATTGATGTTCCAGCAACAATTACATCGGCCCGGTCTTCCTCAAGTCCGGGATTAAAAATTCTTTCCCGACGATTTTCTGTAGCCAAAGTTCTAAAGACATCTTCAACAGCATCCTTAGATAGACGAAAATGATGAATTTTTTCCCTGTTGTATTCTGCTAAACCCAGTTCAATAGCTGCAACGCTAGAAACAGTTCCTGCTAATCCAACTAAGGTAACAGCTTGTTTGATGTTAGGGATTTCCCTTATTACGTCGTCAATATGCCCTTCAGTGACGCTAAGACAAGCATGTAGTTCTTCCGGCAGCGGAGGGTCATTCTCTACAAACTCTTCAGTAAGTCGCACACAACCTATCTGACATGAATGAACATTTTCAGCTTCTTGACTACCAAAAACAAACTCAGTTGAACCTCCACCTATATCCACTACCAGAAAAGGACCTTCTGATGGTTTTAATTCAGCAATTGCACCCGCAAATGCCAAACGTCCCTCTTCCTCCCCAGTCAATAACTCTGGTTTAACACCAATTATTGATTCAACTTCATCAAAAAAATCATCTTTATTACTCGCGTCACGAGCTGCAGATGTTGCAACCATTCGAACTTTAGATACCCCATGATTCTCAAAACGTTTCCGAAAGTCTCCAAGCGCTTCAAGCACACGCGACATCGCTTCACCCGAAAGCTCCCCAGTTTTAGCGACATCCTGACCTAAACGGGTTATCCTCATTTGCCTGTCAAAAGTTTCGAGTTTGTTACCTATCAATAAACGCGTGGAATTTGTACCACAATCTATAGCTGCATAATTATCACTACTCATAAAGACTTCCATCTTGCTCTTCATTTAATTTTTTTAAGGCTTCGTCAACCCACACACCTACCGGGTCTTTTCCATCTGCCAGGAACCACGCGTAATGTGCATGCAAACATTTAACACCTTTACGTGTNCCCCCAACTCCNCCCGAAGGCTTAGGACCAGTATACGAATCAGGAAGCCTTAGGTCTCTTTCCTTGCTGTAGCGTTCATGCGCTTCTTTAACAGATTTAGAATCACATTCTTTTTCTGCTTGTTTAACACCACCTNGTGACTCCAATGTCCCTATTTTGCTTCTAATCAGAGGGTCCACCAACCAATACANCGTTGGCATTGGTCTTCCATTCGTCAAGAGAGGATCATTACGAATAACACGCGGGTTACCCGATTCATCTCTAACAGCCACCGTGAACAAGCCCTCAGGCTTACGCCCAAGACTCTCGGTTACAAAAACTACGTCTTCTTCTGTCGGTTCCTTACCCACTCAGGCACCAACTTCTTTCCGATTGAGCTACCAGCAACGCTGAGTAAATCTATAGCTTCTGCGTCTTGGTCACTTGAATCCTCCGAATTGCCACTTTGAGAATTCCCACCTTCGGCAAGAACCAGCTCGCTTAAATTATCAGCAAATTGCCCCATCAACTTTTTACTAATGTCAGCCATAACACCTCGTCCGAATTGGGCAACCTTGCCTGTGATCTTCAAATCCGTAATAACATTCACGCGGGTACCTTCTGCAGTTGATTCCAAAGATGCTGTTATATCNGCTGCCGCATTGCCGGCCCCACGCGTGTCACGTCCTTCTCCCCTGATAACTACACGATGATTAGAGTCATCTTTCTCTAGAAACTTTGCGACACCTTTATATTGTGCAGTTATAGGACCAACCTTGACTTTTACGAATCCCTTGTATTCATCATTTTCAACTTCTTCCAACTGAGCACCGGGCAAACAAGGTGCTATCAATTCGACGTTGTTGATCACTTCCCAAACTTTCTCAATAGGTGCAGATACTTCAAAATCGTTATTTAGCTCCATTGCTCCAAATCCTTAAATGTGTCGATGTCGTTACCGTTCCCGGGACAAACTACTTCCGTAACTTTGTAGTTACCTCCATTCAACAGGGGTCGTGCTCCGACATCACCCTCTATGGGCAAATATTCAAAAAACTCTGAGGAAATTTTTGTTGGAGGCCTTCTTTCACCATCAAAAGTAGCTACAGCCAAACGATCTGAACACTCAGCTACTGAGACCCACGCCTCTTTGGGNACACCCGGCATGTCGCCAAGCCCCACCACAANAGCCTCGTGGCCTTTTTCCTTTGCCCAACTAGTAGCAACTATCAATGAACTTGACTGACCTGACTTCCAATTCTGGTTGTGTAATAAGGTGGCCTCTTCAGGAACTAAATATGAAAGATTCACTGAACCTGTAACAACTATCAAATCATCCAACTCGGCTTTCGCTGCTGAATCAATAGCCCACGAGACAACTGGTTTCCCGTTGAGGTTCGCGAGCAATTTATGCCCCTGTCTCTCCCAACGCTGACCTTCCCCTGCCGCGAGAACTACTGCCGCTACTGTCATTTATTGGACCGTAAATCAATCATGGATTGGACCGAGGGTATCCGAAAGGGATTTAGATGAACGACCNGTTCTTAAGGCTATTATCTCCGCAACTATAGATATAGCTGTCTCTTCTGGAGTTCGGGATCCTATATCTAAACCGATAGGTGACCTGAGTCTTTCAATTTCTTCCGCAGTAACACCAACTTCAAATAAACGATTTGTGCGATCTTCATGGGTTTTGCGTGATCCCATGACCCCTATATAACCAACTTCTGTGGTTAGTGCGGAAACTATTGCTGGAACATCGAATTTTGCATCATGAGTCAGTATGCAAACGGCGTCTCTGGATCCAAGATTTTGACTAAATTTTTCTATTAGTTTGTTTGGCCACTCTNCAATTACTTCGTCGGCTAGAGGAAAACGTTGAGTCGTAGCAAACACCTCTCTNGCATCACAGACAATTACGCGATAACCAAGCACTTTGCCAATCTTTACTAAAGCCGCTGTGAAATCAACCGCTCCAACAATGAGCAACTGTGGAGGTTGTATGAAAGATTCCACGAAGACTTGAATTTCTTCCTCTCTAGCTTCCCCAGACTCTCCATAGTTCCTAACACCGCTACGACCAGCTGCGAGTTCTCCTCTTGCGTCTCGAGAAACAACTCGATTCAAATCGTTGTTGCCTAATGAGCCTTCGAAATCAACTCCACTTTTTTGATCGGGGAAAACAATCATTTTCTGACCCACTGGAGGCCCCTTGACCACGGTTACCAGAGCAAATGATTCCTCTTTTTCAAGAAGCTCCTCCATGCGATCAAAAATCAGAATTTCTTTTTGAGGTTTACTTTTCATCTTTTACCAGTCAAGCGGCTCAATGAAAAGATGCACCGTTCCCCCGCAAGTCAACCCCACTGAGAAAGCTTCGTCATCGCTATACCCGAAGGAAACAATCTGTCTCGTATTATTTTTAATAACTTCTAATGCTTCCAGAACAACAGCGCCTTCGACACATCCTCCAGACACAGAACCCGCTACTTCTCCTTCTTCTGTTACCGCCATTGCAGCGCCTGGTAATCGTGGTCCAGAACCGTCCAGATCGATCACACGCGCAACAGCAATTTTTTTCTCCTGCTTCTGCCAGCGACGAATATCTTTGACGATTTCTTTCATATTTAATTCGAGCTCTCTCTCATTTTAAGTATGGTATTTCATTCAGTTAACAGTATCGATAAATCTTTAAGTGAATCAAAAGAATTGCCCTCAACAAAATTATCAATATGGGGCAAAGCAGCAGCCATACCCTTTGCTAACGGTTCATAATCTGGAGTCGCTTTTAGCGGATTGGCCCAAACGATTCTATGAGCCACGCGATGCAAGCGTTTCATTTGTTCACCAACTATTTCAGAATCTCCACGGTCCCAACCATCAGAAAGAATCAAAATGGTAGCCCCTCTAGCCATTCCTCTAATTCCCCAACGGTCATTAAACTCCTTGATACCTTCCCCCAACCTTGTTCCACCTGACCAGTCGTCTACAACGTCGGAAGCTCTTGATAATGCCGCATCAGGGTTTCGTGTAGAAAGTTCTTTGGTCAAACGCGTAAGACGTGTTCCCAAAGAAAAGGCTTCCACGTCAGATCTACTCAACATAACAGCATGAACAAATCGTATAAGCACTCGCGCGTACACTTCCATAGAGCCGCTTATGTCAAGCAGAAGAACTAGACGTCTTCTCCTTTTACCACTCTCTTGAAAGCATCTATTAACGATCTCACCACCAGTCCTGAAAGAGGACTTAACACTTCTCTCAAAATCAAATTTTCGATGTTTTTTGGTTTTAACCGTTCGACGCGATTTCTTCATTTCGCCTGTAAAGCGGATCTCATTCATTAAGCGAAACAGTTCCTGAAGTTCCAATTTGTTGCAGTTCGAAAAATCTTTCGAGGATAAAATCTCAAAACTGGAATACTTGACACTTACGAAATCGTTTTCCAGTTTTGACGAATCCTCAAATTCTGATTCATCTGACAAATCATCAAATAGCAAATTCAGCGCCGGAAGTTTATTTACTTCATCAGCCATAGAAGCGATACCCAGCCAATGGCTTTTAAAAACTTTGTTATAAATTGATGTATCTTCAGGCCTATTTAAAAGAGTTGATCGCCCCGCCCAGTAAATGTCTTCAGAAGAACCTGCTCCTAGTTCTGTAACAGCAAGTCCAAAATCTATCGAACTTCCTAAAGAAATTTTTACGCCCGCACTTCGTAACATATCGACAAAGTCAACTAAGTGCCTGTCAAGAGTCTTTTGTCCCTCAATAACTTGATTCAATTATCCCTGACGCACTAATGAAAGGATTTCATCAAAACCTCTCGAGCGTATCCTTTCTTGATCTTCTCGATATTTGATGAGCGTTCCTAGCGTCTCATCGACCGAATCTTTATCTAAATCATCAACTCCTATGGTGACCAATGCTTCTGCCCAGTCAATNGTCTCAGCAACTCCAGGAGGCTTATATAAATCCATGCCCCGCAGAAAAGCGGCGGCTTTTGCCACTTCCTCTGCAAGAAGAAGAGAAACTTTCGGCGCTCTAATTCTAATGATCTCCACTTCTCGCTCGACGTCCGGATGCTCTACCCAGTGATAGAAACATCTTCTCTTCAAAGCATCATGCAAGTCTCGCGTTCTGTTCGAAGTTATAACGACGATTGGTTTTATTTCTGAACTGTAAGTCCCTAATTCCGGGATAGTTATCGCGTATTCCGAAAGTATCTCCAACAAAAAAGCTTCAAATTCGTCGTCTGCTCTGTCGATCTCGTCTATTAGCAACACAGGTGGTGGATCATTTTTTACGGAAAGAGCCTTGAGTAATGGGCGTTTTATAAGAAATCTTTCATCATAGAGTTCCCCCTCTAGAGTGTCGCTGGATAGATCTTGGGTTCGACCACTAGCTTCTGCTGTTCTCAAATGAAGCAACTGACGCGCATAATCCCACTCGTAGACCGCTTGATTCGAATCTATACCCTCATAGCATTGCAGTCTTATTAGATCACCTTGTGCCCAATCTGAAAGAGACTTTGCTAGTTCCGTCTTTCCGACTCCGGCTTCTCCTTCTAAAAGAAGCGGTCGATTCTGTCTAAGAGAAAGGAAAACAGCTGTAGCTAAACCTCGATCAGCCAAATAATTTCGCGAAGATAGTTCTTCGACAACTTCCTCTACCGAAGAAACATCTCTTAAGCCCATAGATTAAGGCTAGATGTCTTATTTGCTCAGCGGTCAGAAAATAACTCTTATTTTCCTGATTCTTGAAGACCTCGTTTTGTCAAAACACGCGCAAGGTGAGAGCGATATTCAGTAGAAGCATTTAAGTCAGAAGGGGGCTCAAGCCCATCCGCAGCTAATTGAGAAGCTTCTTCCGCTGAAGCGCCATTTTCAATTGCTTCCTCTAAAGATGCAGCTCGTATAGGTTTAAAATCCATATTGACAAGCCCTACGCCACATTGATTATCTGCTATCAAAACCGATGCCCCTACGATTGCCCAATCTTGAGCCCTTCGATTGAATTTCTGAAATGACCATTTCGAGTTTGGTAGTTTTGGAACACGAATTTCAGTTAATAGCTCTTCTGGTTCTAAAGCCGTCTCAAGGAAACCTGTAAAGAAATCATCAGCCCCAACTTCACGTTCACCAGAGGGCCCTTCGATAATAAACGATGCCCTTAAAGCCAACGCAGCGGAAGGTATGTCTGAAGCAGGATCACCGTGTGCTAAAGCCCCGCCAATTGTCCCTCGGTGTCTGACCTGAGGATCACCAACTTGTTTTGTAGCAGCCGCTAAAAGGCCGGAATTGGCCAAGACCAGCTCGTTGGTTTCAATTTCTCGATGGCGTGTCAAGGCTCCTATGGCTAAATAGTCACCTTCTTCACGAACATAAGAAAGTTCTTCTATGCGACCCACATCGACCAGTATTCCAGGAGCAGCTAGTCTATATTTCATTAGAGGTATAAGAGAGTGCCCGCCTGCCAAGATTTTTGCATCATCTCCATGTTCTTTCAGTAAAGAAATCACCTGTTCCTTTGAATCAGCTCTCTGATAGTCAAAAGCTGCGGGGATCATGATTCACTACCGCTAGCTTGAAGTACCGCTTTTACAATATTGTGGTATCCCGTGCACCGGCACAAATTACCTTCCAACCCCTCACGGACTTCCAACTCCGTGGGCTTGGGAATTTCATCTAAAAGGGAAATAGCTGCCATGACCATTCCTGGTGTGCAATAGCCACATTGAAGTGCGTGACAGTCACGAAAGGCTTCTTGCATTGGATGTAGAGTTTCGCCATCTGCCAAACCTTCGATGGTAGTTACTTCCTGTTCATCTGCCTGAACAGCCAGAACCGTGCAAGATTTTACAGATTCGCCATTTAGATGGACCGTGCAGGCCCCACAAGACGATGAGTCACACCCTATATTGGTACCTTTCAAACTCGCCTGTTCTCTTATGAAATGGACCAGAAGAGTTCTCGGTTCCACATCTGCTGAAACCTCCGTGTCATTAATTGTCATAGAAACTTTCAACGATTTCCCCCTCTACATGAATTTCTTAGATCTACGAATCTCAATAGCGAACTTAACAATAGCCTCAAATTTAGCCTCTTTCTCAATTTATGAACCTATCCGCCTTAAAGAATGAAAAGCTAAAACGGAACCAATGATGTTAGCTACAGAAAAGACCACGATGCCCGGCCACGTTAGATCCCAAGTAATGCCATCAAGAAAACCTTGTCGAGCGAAACGCAGGACGTTTGTTGTTGGATTAAATCGTGCAACTTGATGCAACCATCCGGTCATAAATTCTAAAGGAACTTGACCAATGGTCATGAAAAAACTGGTGAATGCTACTAACTGAACAATCATCAAGGAACGTATGGTTTTAAAGCGATAAACAATCGCAAGGCTGAAAAGACAAAAAACTGAAGCCATCAGAGCGGAAGCCACAGCCAGAAGTAAGATCGCTGGGAGCCCCCCTGAAAGATTTAAACCTCCAAATAGAGCTACGACAATGACACCAACTGTGGGAAATAATGAGCGCAAAGCGCTCACCATAACTGTTCCCAACAAAATTGAACTTCGACTACCTGGTGTTAAAAGGAGACGATCAAAAAATCCAGTTTCAAAGTCTTCTGCTGTGGAGGCAGAGCCAAAAACACCAGCAAAAACCGAACCTTGTAGAGCCACATATGGAGCCATCCAGTCGTAAATATTTTCGCTTCCNTAGCCTTCAATTCTTGTTAAGGAACCAAAAGCTCCTGTAAAACTGATCAACATAATCACTGGCATAAAAACAATGGGCAGCAATATCGTTGGTCTACTTAAAACTCTAGAAATTCCTCTTCGACAGACTGCCATCGCTATCGATAAGGAAATACCATTAGCAGCTTTGGTTGATGTTTGCATTCTCACGGTCGGCTCAATTTCTTCTGCAAAGTTCGGACCGAGGCACCCGTTATCAAAACTGATCCTAATAATAAAATACCTAATGCAGTGGTCGCATCGGACCAAGACCAACCAACAATCATTAATCTTCTAAGAGGGTCAATTATCCATGTCATGGGGTTAAATTCAGCTAATTGTTTGAACCAGCCGCTCATTAGTTCCGTTGGAAAAAAAGCTGAACTCATGAAAATCATCACAAATATAAGCGGGAATGTAGCCCCCACTACTTCTTGAGAACCTGATCTGATTGCTAATATCTGACTGAGTCCACCTATGACAACGACGAGAAGAGATGCTGACAAGGTCAAGACAATAAATCCAGCAAAACCACTAGATATCCGAGCTCCATCAGCTAAAAACACTAAAACTATTATCGCAGTCTTGATTCCAGCTAAAAGGGCTGAACCTGCGACCCTACCGATCAGAACAGGAACTCTTGCTACAGGAGAAGCCAATAATCGGTCCATAAAGCCATTCTCTATATCTAATGCAAGCTCTGTTCCTGAATTACTGGCACCGAATGAAACCATTTGCAGGACTGTAGCTGGGAGGAGAAAATCAAGAAAAGAATCAACTTCTGGAAACCCAGGAAGACTTAAAACTCGTTCAAACTGTTCTGTGTATGTAAAAGCNAGAAGCAAAGGGAAAAGTAAACCCGGCAAAACAGTGGCTAGTTGACGCAGTTCACTTGTTAGGGAACGTTGGGCTAAAACTACAGTTTGGGAAAAAAAGTTTTTAATAATCCCCGGAGAAGCAGCCGTATCGACTTTACTCATTCTCCGCCTCAACCCCTTCTAATCTTCTTCCAGTCGCATCGGCGAAAACATCATCAAGACTTGGAGCATCCAATTCGAGGTGCCCTACCGCGATTCCCGCTTCATCAAATGCTCTTATAACTTCTGCTAATCGTGTTGCTCCTCCTTCCAGTCCAACCGCTGCACGTCCCTCGCGCGCAGGCCTTCTCTCGCCGAAAGAATCTAAAACGACCTGTGCTCTCACAAGGTCTNCTTCTTCAACATCAACGCGTAACGTGGGAGAACTGATATTCTCTTTCAATTCTTTTGGGATCCCTTGGCGCACAATTTTTCCAGCATCAATGATCGCTATTTTATGAGCCAGTTGATCTGCTTCTTCCAGATACTGAGTGGTCAAAAAGACGGTTGTTCCTAACTCTGTATTTAAACGCTTAACTTCATCCCATAGTGCTTCGCGACTTGTGGGATCCAGACCAGTGGTTGGTTCATCTAAAAAAAGAATTCTTGGTTCATGAATTAAAGATAAAGCCAAGTCAAGGCGGCGTCTCATACCTCCTGAATAAGTGCTGACGCGTCGACTAGCAGCCCCTGAGAGCCCTACCCGTTCGAGTAGTTCACCGCCTCTCTTTTTTGCTTCAGAGCGAGAGATTCCATGCAGAACCGCCTGCAATCTGATCAATTCGTTTGCTGTCATCAATGGATCAATTGCAGCATCCTGAAGGGCTACACCAATTATTTTCCTCACATCAGCGGCTTCAGAGACAACGTTAAATCCTGATACATGAATTTCTCCTGAGGTGGGGTGTAATAAGGTCGTCAACATTCTTATTGCTGTTGACTTGCCAGCACCGTTAGGGCCTAAAAATCCAAAAACTTCTCCCTCGCTTACACTGAGATCAATTCCGTCTACGGCTACTATCTCCCCAAATTTTCTTACAAGGTCGCGCGTTTCTATTACAGTTTTCATGTTAGATCCGTTTTATTTCAGTTCTTTTGATTTTGAATTGATTCCCATACTCTTCGAGAACTCAATGGTAAGTCAATGTTCCTTATCCCTAAATGACTCAATCCGTCCACGACTGCATTAGCAACTGCCGGAGTTGACCCGATCGCTCCTGATTCTCCTATTCCTTTACAACCCAGTGGATTATTAGGGGTCGGGGTCTCCATTGGGACAAGTTCAAATGATGGCAATTCTGCCATTGAAATTATTCCATAATCCGCAAAATTAGCTGATTGAGGATTGCCATCCGAGTCATAGGCAACTTCTTCTGTCAAAGCCTGGGCTACTCCCTGAGCAATTCCTCCGTGACGTTGGCCTTCTACAATCATCGGATTAATTATTGTTCCAGCATCATCACAGGTGATCATTCTGTCAAGAGTTACTCCACCCGTTTCAGTGTCAATTTCAACGACCGCTACATGAGTTCCGAAAGGATAGCTGCACTTTGTTTGTTCGTTTGATTCCGAGGACAAGTCATTAACTTCTTCAGCTATATCTGCCCAAGTCTTATTAACAGATGGGGTTCCTGAAACATGGAAGGCTCCGTTTGAATGGTCTAAAACAATGTCGTCAACATTGGCTTCAAGTAAATCAGCTGCAATTTGTTTAGCGGATTCAACCACTTCACCGGCTGCGCGGTGAATCGACGAACCACCTAACTGCGTTGATCTTGATCCAAAAGTCCCTACCCCTTCGGCGACTTGATCTGTATCACCTTGAACGAGTTCGATATCTTCAATGTCCATTCCTAGCTGGTCGGCTGCAATCATCGCAAAAGTCGTCTGGTGACTTTGACCATGAGAAAGTGATCCAGAATAAACACGGGCTTTGCCTTCACGAGTAATTTCAACTTTTCCATATTCGGCACCTCCTGGAGCGGGACCTGCCGTGATCTCGACATAAGTTGCTATTCCAATTCCTAGCTGAACCACTTCTCCGTCTTCTCTTCGTCTGCTTTGCTCAGCTCTTAAGTCCGAATAACCCGCTGCTTCAAGAGCCAGTTCTAAACTTTTTTCATAGTCTCCGCTGTCATATTCCGTTCCAACAGCAGTTGAAACTGGAAAATCTGATGCTTGCAGATAATTTTTTCTTCTGATTTCTGCAGCGTCCATTCCAATTTCAGCAGCAAACATGTCAACTGCTCTCTCGATCGTAAGAGATGCTTCAGGTCTACCAGCGCCACGGTAAGCCTCGGTTGGNGTTGTGTTTGTAACGACGCTTTGGGCTGCTGTCTCTATATTTGGTATGTCATAAACTCCCGAACTCATTATCAATGTGAACATCGGTAAAAAAGCACCAAGACGTGTATACGCTCCTGAGTCCGCTAGAACTTCAAGTCGATAGTGGGTAATATTTCCGTCTTTATTGCCGCCAATAGTAAACCTGTGCACATGCGCCCTTCCTGGTCCCATAGCCAAAAGATTTTCGGTACGAGTCTCAAACCAGCGAACAGGTCTTCCCGCTTTCGCTGCCAACCATGGAAGAAGAGCATCTTCTGGATATGGAGGTATTTTCCCGCCAAAACCACCCCCAACATCGGGAACAATTACTTGAAAACCTCCTTTGGCTTGTTCCGCATAAAGAGGTTCCAGTGCACCTTTGACACCATGAGGAGCCTGATTAGACATCCACATGATTGCTTTGTCACCTTCCCAAGCAGCTGCAGTTGAACGAGGCTCTATAGGCGCAGGTGCTGTACGTTGATGAACCACTCTTCCATTCATTACGACTTCACACTCTTCAAAAAATGAGTCATCTGTAACTCCAGTGGCCATACCCAAAGCGGAAAAATCAACAGCAATGTTTGTTCCAATTTCCTCATAAATTAAAACCGAGTCGGTAACCGCTTCTTCCATATCCACAACTACTGGGAGGGGTTCATAATCTATAGAAACCATTTCAGCTGCATCAGCGCCCTCTTCGGGAGTTTCGCTTAAAACTACCGCTATGCACTCCCCCACAAATCTGACAGTGTCAATAGCCAGTATTGGTCGATTCAACATTGCCTCAGGGAACATTGGCACCTGGCCTTGGAGAATCTTCGGACCATCTAAATCAGCGGCAGTAAAGACTCCAGCCACTCCCGGCATAGTCGCCGCATCTGAAGCATCCACGACAATTTTCGCGTGTGCCATTGTCGACCGTACGTAAGTAACCCAAAGCGCCCCTTGGAGGGCTGGCTCATTTAAATCGTCTGTGTAGCAAGCACCTTCGGTCAAAAATCCGACATCTTCTTTTCTTAGTACACGATTACCCAAAATACTCATTTGTAATCTCCTGGTTATTTTCTAAGAAGACTGTACCCCGATCAACTAATTAGTGTTTCAACCAGCGAAAATTAATAAAATCAAAATTTAAAAACGGCTAACTTTTATTAAAAGGCCATATTCCAGGAATTTTCACATCCTCCGCAAATAGTGGGACCACATAATATGCTTCTTCGTGTGGTTTGACCAGATTGTATTCTGATCGCGCGATTCTCTCTATCTCTTCATCAGTATTCAGAGCATCTATAGAAACTCGGTAAGATTTATTCAATTCCTCGACTTTTGCGAGTTCCACTAGTAATTCATCTTTGGTATCTCTCACTTCGAACAACTCCTGCACCGGAATAACCCCTAAAAGCATCAGCGAAAATAAAGAAACAGCAATAATGCTGAAGTAACCTAAACGCCGAAGAATCGACTTTGTCACCCTTTGCCAGCTAACACGGCGTCGCCTTTATAAAAAGCGGATTCATTTAAGATCTCTTCTATGCGTAAAAGTTGGTTGTACTTCGCCACACGATCACTACGTGCCGGTGCTCCGGCTTTAATCTGACCGCAATTTGTAGCAACAGCTAGATCGGCTATCAAATGATCTTCTGTTTCACCTGAACGGTGAGAAATTACGGCTGTATATCCGGCGTTCATTGCAATCTCGACTGCTTCCAAAGTTTCAGTTAAAGTTCCTATCTGGTTAACTTTTACCAGAATGGAATTAGCTATACCTGATGAAATTCCACGCTCAAGTCTCAGGGAGTTAGTGACAAATAGATCATCCCCTACTAGCTGAATCTTATGGCCAAGTTCTTTAGTGAGTTTCGACCAACCTTCCCAGTCCTCTTCAGCCATACCATCCTCTATAGAGCAAATCGGGTATTTGTCGCACAACGCCGCTAGATAGGAAACCATTTCATCTGAATTTAAAGAAAGATTTTCGGCTTCAATTCGGTAACTCTTTTTCTGAAAAAATTCTGTAGAAGCAACATCGAGAGCTAATGAAATGTCATCACCCGGGGTGAGGTTCGATTTCTCTATTGCGTCTATAAGTATTTGCAGTGCTTCTTCATTGGAAGAGAGATTGGGCGCAAATCCACCCTCATCCCCAACTGTCGTTGACATCTTTCGGTCTTTTAAAACTGACTTAAGGGAGTGATATATTTCTGCACCCCACTGCAACGCTTCTCTGTAAGAAGCCGCACCCACAGGCATCACCATAAATTCTTGAAAATCTATGTTGTTATCGGCGTGCATACCACCGTTTATCACATTGAACATAGGAACTGGGAGCAGGTGAGCATTGGCACCTCCTATGTATTTGAAAAGAGGGATTCCTGCATCTTTAGCTGCAGATCTAGCAACTGCCAAGGACACTCCTAGAATCGCATTAGCTCCAAGTCTGCTTTTGTCATCGGTGCCATCTAAATCGATCATTGTCTGATCGAGCACACGCTGATCTGCGGCATCTAAACCTAAAACAGCATCTGCTATTTCATTGTTGACATGACTTACAGCCTTCTTGACTCCCTTACCCGACCATGTTTCTTCCCCGTCTCTCAGCTCCACCGCTTCGAACTGTCCCGTAGAAGCACCGCTGGGGACCATGGCCCATCCACTAGCACCACTATCAAGTGAAACTTCCACCTCGACCGTCGGGTTTCCGCGAGAATCTAGTATCTGCCTACCAAAAACAGATCTTATTTTGCTCACGACCACCTCCCAAGTAAAGCTGATATTGAGCTTCTACAACTAACAAACTACTCTTTTAAAGGTCCTCAAATAGGACGAATAAGAAAAAAGTTCAACACTAAACGATTACTAGTGCGTGTTGTCTAGTTTTCTAATCTCCTCTTTTAGCAACTCCTTGGTTCGAGTATCTACAGAAAATAGATCCACTTCCCTGTCTGTAGCGACTGTTTCAATATTTTTGATAAATGCAACAAACTTAGAATTAGCAACTCTCAATGCTCGTTCAGCTTCAAAACCATTCTTTGCTGCCCAAAAAACAAGATCCAAAAAAATATTTCCGATCTCTTCTTCGGTTTCGGGCAAAGATCTATTACTGGAAGGCTCTTCATCAAGTAGATCTAATGTCTTTGTTTTTTCAAATATCTTCTGCGAGTATGCCAGTGCAGGCAAAGCATCTGGAATTCCATCTAAAACGGAAGAACGCTGCTTTTCTTGTTTTTTAAGTTCTTCCCATCTTTTGTGAGCAAAA